>NZ_JBLYNS010000034.1:0-37984 GCF_049310205.1 Endozoicomonas sp. ALC013
ATGTTCACCTCGCTTGCTGACTCTGCCAGAGCTTTTCAGATAATTCAGCAACCGTCTCTCTACGACCAGAAACAACCCAGCCGGCCAATGCATCCGCTACATTGGGATATGGATTAGCCTCTTTACGCTGGGCGGTTTCTATAAAGTTCTTCAGATTTTCATAAGTCAGGCAATAGAACACTTCAGCCAGCTGTCGATTTTCAAGTGTATAGGCATTGGATAATTGTTCTATTTGTCCCTTGAGTGGTTTAGTCAGAATAGGTAATCCAATGTGCATGCATTCAGCGATAAGCGTAAATCCACAATTGCAAATCACCCCTCTGGATGACTGTAGACTTTCTTTAAAGCCTTTTACGCTCATTTGAAAAAACTCCGCATTACCAACAACCTCCGGTGCCCTGGGACCATAAATTTTAAAACGATATCCCGAAAATTTATTCAATAAATGAGCAACATTATCCTGATTTTCAAAGGGCAAATAGACAACAAGATGATTTTTATCCGGGCATGGTTGCATTGTTGTGTCGATGATCGGAGGCAAGATGGACTGATTGTTAAAATTAACCCAATGAAGCCCGATAGTTTCTGTGGCTGGAGCAAAGAGTTTCACCGCCAACCTTGAAATGGAAAATCTCCGCAATATGGGGACATCGAAATCAAACGAATACTGATGACCAAAGCCAACAACTGCCTTGTTAGCTAAATACCCAGCCCAGGCCGTGACCGGTTCAAAGTCAGAGATAATAAGGTCATAGTCCTTCACATTTAACGTCCAGACATCACGTATAAATCCAAAGCTGTCATGCATTAAATGTATGAATGTCTGAAAAAATTTCAAACGGCCACTTTCCGATATAACAGTAAATCCATTGCGGTGCAAATAATCACCAAACACCTCCATATCATTAAGTTTATTCTTCTGACGACCTGAAACAAGATATTGAACTTTGGCTCCACGATCGGCCAATGCTTTGGCAAGAAGACGAGAGCGTGTCAAATGACCATTACCCATTCCCTGGATACCGAATAAAATTTTCACCTCTGTCGGTTGTTCTTCACCATCGTACAGCTGTCTAATAGCCTCTTCATAATCAGATTCAGGTAAATTGTGCCGGGATAGATAATCGGAGCAACCGGACCGACGTTGTTCAATGGCATCATAGTGTGACAAAAAGGTTTTAAGTGCGTCATCTGATACAGGAAAAACAAGACGATTGATCGACAGGTGATCAGCTGTTAAATGTTGGTTAAAGTATTCAACCAAATTGTCCGTAAGAACCGTTTTAATGTGTTGATACCTGGGCGAATAAGCCCGACATATCCGATTCCATAGTTTAACAGCGTTACTTTGAGTTTCGTTACGCTGATAACTATCAAACTCTGGGCGCAATGCATTAATTGCTAATGTATTCATGGTAAATTCTCAGTAAATTTTGTGATAATTGGACTATAAATACATGCGACGCATATTCTGTAATCTTGAAATGATGTAATTATATTGAGGATCATGTATATGACACCTTCAGGAGTTCAATGCTTTTGTAATAACCTTTTCCCATCGAAGGACGAATTAAAACAGCATATAAAAGAAAAGCATCTACTACCTGCATTTAGCTGTAAATCAGTTTCGTTTTTTGAAAAAGACAAAGAAATTCCTGACAGCTCCACCTCTTTGGAATATACCAATACACTTGAAATGGCCAAAAGAATGTGTATTGAATTAATGGATTCTGAGCCAAAAGATACTGACATCTCCCTTGATCATATACGACGATGCACCCGTTTAATTCAAAGAGAAATCAGCACTATCAAATTAAAAAATAACTACTCGTCTTATTCAGTAGTAATGAGATCGCTATTACGTGGACAAAACCCTGAAATTTTCAGTCTTTTAAAATTTTATTCGATCAACATCCATGATGTTGTAGTAATTGCTTTTAATGGAAGCAGTATGCACTGTACTACAACCGCTTATTCCGATATTGATTTATATATAATTACAAAAAACACCAAGCCGGTTAAACGATTTCACGACTTTAGCCTGGATACAAAAAGATTATCAAAAAAATATCTGCCAGAATTTCGCGGTACGTGCCACAGGTTTGAAAAAAATACAGAAAAAGATATCGATATCATAATATGCTCTTTGCCTGTATTTATTTGGCAGTGCTTGAACTATAACCCTGCCGCTCTGGATTTACTGCATATTAGTGACGAGTTGATTTTATATGAGGGAAGTGATGGCTTTTTTTCAGAATTAAGAGAAAATAAAGATACATTTTACACAAATTTTTTATCCTACACTGGATTTGCAAAGGATCAAATTAAAAAACTGAAAGCTATCAATCCTGAAGAATTGACCCCTGATAAAGATCGACTGGATCAGTTATCTGACCTTCTTGAAACACTGAAAATGAACATTGCTGACAGACTTGAAGATATTTTGGAAAACATCGACGACATTGATGAATTAATTACCCGCAACACCGATAAAAGCCTGATCTATTCAATAGCAGGTTTACAATTTGATGCAGGAATTAAAGTCAAAAGGGTCATCAGACCATTAGAAAACCAGTTAAAAAAGATTAAAGAGGGTGCAACAAATAGTAAACAGTTATCGACAGTTATTCGCCTGATAACTCAGATCAAAGAGCTATACACTAATGGTCATTTTGAATACCCACTACCAAACAGTACTCTTATGATGAATTTAAAATCAGAAGCAAGCAGTGATGAAGATACTAAAAAAGTGGATGAGATGATAAACGAATTCCTGTCCCAACATAAAGAATGGTCAAAGAACAGTCGATTTGCAGATAGAGGGGATAAGGATTTCTGGAAAAAATGGCTAAAGGAAAAAAGTATTGATGAAGAAAAATAAGTAATAGCCAGCACAACAGTGACAACGTTTATGAAACACTTGGGGTAATTTGGGCGTTTTAGAAAAATATTCGGTTAACCCTGATCACATATATAAACATCACCCGCATTACTTTCACAATTTAACACCTGACGCCCCCAATGAACATATTGATTCTGTACATTTACAACACTATCCCCCAAATTAGTTCTTCCACATGCATTGACAAGCAAACTATCAACTTTAACATTTATATCTCCCATATTGGTATGAAGCCTTCCTCCGGATTTAATTCTGTAGCTACGATGGGTAACAATATCTCCCATATTAGTATGTAATTGCATTCCGCCAACAAATGACTCCGGGATTCTCAGCTGAACATTTTCATTACAATGGAGGCTCAGATTATTATTTCTGAGATTTGGTGCTCTGGATGATATAACTGACACCTGATGCTGGTTTACGGGGCATTGTCCTTTGATAAGGATATCTCCCTGATTGGTATGTATATCAATAAAATCAACATTATCTTCTCTAAACTCATATTCGCTGACAGGGGCTCTTTGACGGCCCGGAGTTGTAACCGTTACATTGTGACCAGACACAACCTCACCATTATGAATAACAAGATTTGAACCTCGAATCTGTCTTCCATTAAGATTGATACCATCTCCGGCTACTACATGGAGAAGATTACCGGCTGATCGGATGCTCATACCAATGTCAGGAAAAGAGTTCACAGAGTAAGGGCCTGAAGCTTGAAAGTTGAAGGCTCTATTGCCAAAGGAAGAGGAAATATGACCCGATTCTGAAGATGGCAAAGAATTTACATTGTCATAGCCTCCAGTATTCTCCACCATTTCATTTTGCCTGACTGGCTGGCAGGTTCTATCCGTACTTGGCGAGGCACTGGAATTAATCAGTTGTATCGCGTCATTCTGCGCCTTACCTCTACGCTTATCGATACTTGTGACGGTAGATGGAACATCGTTAAAAAGGCCTACACTTTCCTCTATTTGATTATTAATTATACGATCTTGACATTTTAAGTCATCTTGAATTGAGCCCTTAAACTCTAACCTGTGGATTGGACATTTTTTGGGATCAGGAAGTGACAGGTAGCAATCTGCGCATAAAACTTTATCACAGCAACGAGTAGACAGTGGTTTTTCATATACATCCTGACATGACAGGCATTCAAGCTTTGAAAGAAACTTTACAGCAGCAGCTTTTTCTGACCCATCTTCTGCAGATGTTAATGATTTTCGATTACCCTTTAACGACAAATAGTCAATTGTTGTCGTCTGGCTTGCACCGGCAATATTCATAGCTCTGAAACCTCTGATCCTGTTTGCTTCCTCAGACCATCAAAATTTGCTTTTTATCCCCGTCACACGAGTAAAAGACAAAGATTCAGAGGATTTGTATGCAGAAGAAAACGGATAAAACCGGGTTCCACGAAATGCGAGGCCAGATAGGAACAGAGGTATGATCATTGACAAAATCACCAACACTTCCGGAACACCAGGACTTCTATACCCTGTTCACGACAGATGGCCTTTAAACACCCGCAGCATTTGCGGATCAGTAATCGGAAACGACACAGAGACAAACCGCTCTTTAAAGTCATCCTCAGCCAAAAGAGACGCGAACAACCGCGCAATATCAGCTGCATCATGGCCAAAGATCCCACAGCCCCAGGCTCCAAGAATCAAATGTTTCACACCATTATTGGCAGCGACGGCCAGGATCTTTCTGGCACGGTTATACATTGTCTGCTGGAGAGTCTTTTGCTTGATTCCTTTGCAATAAGGCAGGTCCACTGCCGCAGCGGTGATAAACGAGATCAGGTAAGGTTCTTCCGGATTGCCGTTGTCATCTTTAAAGACTGGAACATCCGGTGAATACAAGATCGTATCAGAATAAAGTCCTCGATTGGTGTATTGATATTGGTTGTTATAAGCATACATCTGCTTTCCTGTGTCACTGTCCAGAGAAGCAAACAGTGCAGAGGCTCTTGCCAGGCTATCTTCCTGGGTGTTGGTCCCTTCCCGGAACATCCCCCCGGGCTGAACAGCAGAGGCAAAATTCAGGCAAGCCACGTGGTCTTTGCCTTCCTCCCTGACAAGCCGGTGACACGCTGCCAGAGAGGTTTCCCTGATAACCTGGATATCAGTATCGGGAAAGAAGAAACCTGCGCGGGGCTGAAGGGTAATGGCGTCGTTGGGAGCATAGAACCGGGTATTGTCAATACACCGGTCAATGATTGCTTTAAGATCTATTGTTTTGCCATGTAATCTGATCGCTTGATCGTTCAATATATCTACTGTATTCGTTGCTATTTCTCTGAACTTTGCCTGCTCTGGATTCATGGCGCATCGTTTAGGCGATGATGCCACTGTCCTGATGCTAATGGGTTTTCCTGAACGACCTGAAAGCACCTTGGCTGAGGAGGCTAACGCTCCGGCAGCGCGGAGTTTCTGCTGTTTACTCCGGCAAGATTGAGGCACTTTTACAGCAGGCTGACTGGTCACCGGTGGCATTTTATACGACCTCATTGTATAACCGATTACCCAGTATGGCCTGCTTTTTCAATTTCACAGATTTAATTATTAAAAATGAGATATCAATGAGCTATCAATGAGGTAGCGGAAATATTTTTTGGAGATCTGGCTTTCATGAACAGGCTCATCACATCCAGGAATACCTGTTTTTCACCCTTGAATGTTATCAGTTCATATTTCAGAAAATTATCCATGTTTATCATTGGATCAAAACAGAATTCAACGCCTTTACCAAGACAATAGCTTAAAGCACTGAAGACTCTCTGATCCTCAATATTTGCCTGAACTTTCGTATTAAAATCACCACTGGACGGCAAGTCCAATCTGTTTTCTCCCGGTAGCAGAATTTCCATCTTAACTCCTTTATCTTCAGGTAAAAGATACACGGAAAATAGATGTTCACTCCTCAGGGAAATACTCATCCTGGTTGTAGAGTAATCCGCTAATCTGGCACACTCAGCATGTGAAAGTTCTTTTCTGCGAAGCGAACGGATAAGTAAGTCGACTTCCTTTTGCATGGTAGTGCCATGCATAATGCCTGCTTTAAAAGTAACTGCATTTTTTCTACAGGTAACCCCGTCTATTGCCCCCTCTGGAATATGCAAAAATAGATCCGTTGACTCCCTCTTGCCTCCGTAGCCTATCGAGACATTGTACGCTCCCCCCTCCCGCTTAACAACGGTTCTATCCTCAAACCATTCAGGCTCTAATTCATCGACATGTTTTTCTAATTTATCCAAAAATTCAGATCTTTCTTTTGTCCACTGTTGCGCTAATAGCTCTTGTTGCTTTTGTAATCCCTTAATTTCATTAGGTACTTCAAAATCACCATGAGACTGGAAAAGACGGCTTATCTGCTCTTTAATGTCTTCAGCCCCTGCCACTCTATTCGCTTTAAACAATCTGGTTAATGAAGCCGATACCGCCTCTCTCTTCTCTTTGGGCACAGATTCAATCACATAAACAATTCGTTCAAAATTTGTTTTTTTTGGTTTGCGATCACTGGCAACACTGGCGAGAATTTCCAGCGTACTCACTTTTTTAGGATTCACCTGATTAATTGAGTCTTTAACTGGCTCAAGTTGTTTTGTAACAAGCCTGCCAAAAGCTGACACGACCTCTTGAACACCTGCCTCGCCCGGACTTTCTGCAACAGGATCTCCCTTACAACCAGCACATTCTGTTGTTGCACCTTCAGCAAATCTCTGACTTGATAGATGAGATACAGAAGCATCATACATAATATAAACACCTAAATTAGTTATAAAAGGTTATAGACAACCTCTTCAACCAAAAGTTCAAGATCAAGGTAAAAGGCGTTGTGATCTCACAGTAGGGTGTAAACCCGGCTTCCCGACTGGTCGGACAAGCTCAATAGGAAGTAAACAGAAAAAACTTCTCCATCCTTAACCGGCTGGGACAATGGGAAACTTGAGTAATTATTAGTACTTATTTGATGCGTAAACCCTGTCTTTTCAGCAGTTCTTCCACAATTTTGGGAACGCCTTTACCATGATTGGTAGAAGAAACAAAACTCAGTCGTTTCCGGTCAAGCTTGCCATTCTTCTGGAGGTTCGGTAGCTTCAGCAGAGCATCCACGTCCCCGGCTTTGGGAAAACCATAAGCATGACAGATAGAAGAAATGGATTTAACAACTGGAGAAAGTGCAATTGCTTTGATATCACAGTCGTCAGTACTCAAAAACTGGTTAATTTTTCGCTTCGTTTTTTGGGTCCCTTCTCCGCACAATAGCATGCTGGTAATCGTACCTGTATTCTTAACAGCATCGTTCAAATGACTAAAATAAATACCTAGCTTAGAGAACAGTTGCATCTTCGACTCATTCGGGCAGGAATGAATCAGTTTATCTAACGTGGGTTTGATGATGATGTTTCTTTTCCGGCAAAGGACCTTCAGTTGTTCTAAAGCGTTAATCGACGGATTGTGCTGGTGCTCATTTTCATGCTCTGCTCGTCCTCTTTTTGATTTCTCATCCACTGATGAACCGGCAATTTGAGACACTTTTCTCTTTAAGAGTGCTACCTCTGGAGAGGGTCCGGAGGTATCAATGGGCGGGAGGGTCAG
The DNA here is from genome assembly GCF_049310205.1 of Endozoicomonas sp. ALC013. Lineage (NCBI taxonomy): Bacteria > Pseudomonadati > Pseudomonadota > Gammaproteobacteria > Oceanospirillales > Endozoicomonadaceae > Endozoicomonas > Endozoicomonas sp. ALC013. The sequence goes on from NZ_JBLYNS010000034.1 coordinate 7,510, forward strand.
TTCAACAGGTTCTTGTATTGATAAGTCCCGACCTGAATAGCGAGACCTCGATGGTGTGGTGCTATCAGTCACAAGAGGTAATTCTGCGAAATTTGTACCTCCCGTCGTCTGCATTAATTTATGATAAGTTCGGAACATTATCTGTAAATCTTCTTCATTAAACGACGATATTAGAATAAATATTAAGCCTGGGACAGAAGCATTCCCAAGAGGCTGTCCGAGAATAGCTGAGCAAGATGAACACTGCTGAGGGTAGTTTAGTTGAAAATAAACTGTTGCCCTGTTTTGATCAGTTCAGCCCAACAGGGCCGAACAGCCTGGTAAAAGGTGGATTAATACAATAATACTGATAATGGCCTGCACCCGAAATGCAGGCCTGTCATTTTCAGTCTAATTTTCGTCCTTTATTCGCCGCAATCCTTAACCGCAATGCATTCAGCTTAATAAACCCTTCAGCATCCCCCTGGTTGTAGGCTCCGGCATCGTCCTCAAAGGTCGCGATAGTTTCGTCAAACAGCGAGTCATCAGAACGTCTGCCAACCACCGTGACATTGCCCTTATACAATTTCAGGCGAACTTCACCATTCACGGGCTCCTGGCTTTCATCAATCATCTTCTGGAGCATTTCCCGCTCCGGTGACCACCAGTAGCCGTTGTAGATCAGTTTGGCATAGCGCGGCATCAGCTCATCTTTCAGGTGGGCCACTTCCCGGTCCAGGGTAATGGATTCAATGGCCCGGTGCGCTTTAAGCATAATGGTGCCTCCGGGCGTTTCATAGCAGCCCCGGGACTTCATGCCCACATAGCGGTTCTCAACAATGTCCAGACGGCCAATGCCATTTTCACCACCAATCCGATTCAGGAAGGCAAGCACTCGGGCTGGCGTCATTGCCTCCCCATCGATGGCAACAATATCCCCCTTGTGATAGCTCAGATTCAGATAGGTCGGCACATCCGGGGCGGATTCAGGCGCTACCGACCAGCGCCACATCTCTTCTTCCGGCTCCGCCCATGGGTCTTCCAGAATGCCGCCCTCGTAGGAGATATGCAGCAGGTTGGCATCCATGGAGTAAGGCGATTTGCCTTTCTTGCGCTCCACCGCAATACCGTGCTCATCGCAGTAAGCCAGCAGTTTTTCCCGTGAGTTCAGGTCCCACTCACGCCAGGGCGCAATCACCTGAACCCCCGGTTTCAGTGCATAAGCACCCAGCTCGAATCGCACCTGGTCATTCCCTTTACCGGTGGCACCGTGAGCAATGGCATCGGCACCGGTTTCATTGGCAATCTCAATCAGGCGCTTGGAAATCAGTGGCCTGGCAATGGAGGTTCCCAGCAGGTATTCACCCTCGTAAATGGTATTGGCACGGAACATGGGAAAGACAAAGTCACGGACAAACTCTTCGCGCAGATCATCGATATAGATCTGTTTAATGCCAAGGGCTTCTGCCTTGGCCCGGGCTGGCTCTACCTCTTCACCCTGCCCCAGGTCCGCGGTAAAGGTAACCACTTCACACTGATAGGTGTCTTCCAGCCATTTTGCGATCACTGAGGTGTCCAGGCCGCCGGAATAGGCCAGAACCACTTTATTAATTTTTTTCATTGCTCAACTCCAACGACATACCGCAACAGGAATCTGTCAACAGTGAAGGATAAATATTCTTTTTTTGTGAATAATAATTCATAAATAGCGCTTCGCCAAGACGCTTTCATCATTATTTGGCCTAAGCCGGAGTCAGTGTAGATAAAGCCCGGGAATCATAACATCAAAAGGCCAGAAATACGGGTTAAAGCGCTGCTTTTATGCCTCTTTTCTCAGGCCCCTACTATCAACATGGCCTTTTTTTCGCTAGGATGCCCATCCGGTTCGATCATATATAACCGGAACAGGTACCTTCCAAAATGAGCCAATTACTGACCATTACCCGCCCTGATGACTGGCACCTCCACCTTCGTGATGGCAATGTTCTGACGGAAACGGTGGCAGCCACCGCCAGAACCTTTGGCCGGGCGATCATTATGCCCAACCTGGTACCACCGGTAACGGATGCCGATCTGGCCAGCCAGTACAAGGCGCGTATTCTCGAACAGGTATCTGCTGATTCGGCATTTCAACCATTAATGACGTTGTATCTGACCGATAAAACGTCCCCTGAAACTATCCTGAATGCCCATCAACGGGGTGATGTGGTGGCACTGAAACTCTATCCTGCCGGCGCAACCACCCATTCTGATGCCGGCGTGACAAACCTCGAGAACATTTACGACGCTTTGGAAACCATGGCGGAGTGTGGACTGCCATTGCTGGTGCATGGTGAAGTTACCGATGCCGACATCGATATCTTTGACCGGGAAAAGACCTTTATTGACCGCCACCTGGTTAAACTGGTAGAACGCTTCCCGACCCTGAAGATCATCATGGAACACATCACCACGGCTGATGCTGCCCGGTTCGTCAATGAAGGGGGAGAAAACCTGGGGGCTACCATTACCGCCCATCATTTGTTGTATAATCGCAACCACATGCTGGTTGGTGGTATCAAACCCCATTATTACTGCCTGCCAATTCTCAAGAGAAACCGGCATCAGCAGGCGCTGCTGGAAGCCGCAGTAAGCGGCAATCGTCGCTTTTTCCTGGGAACCGACTCTGCTCCCCATGCCATTGGTGCCAAAGAGTCCCCCTGTGGATGTGCAGGTTGCTACACAGCACCGGCAGCCATTGAACTCTATGCCGAGGCCTTTGACATGATGGGCGCTCTGGATAAACTGGAAGCCTTTGCCAGTTTCAATGGCCCCGATTTCTATGGCCTGCCCAGAAACCAGGACACCATTACCCTGGTGAAAGAGGACTGGGTCATGCCAGAATCCATTGCCTTCGGTGATAACCGGGTGAAACCTCTGAGAGCCGGAGAAACCGTATCCTGGCGGCTCAAATCATAGCCATTGGCTAAAGCAGCCGTGAGCCGAGGAAAAATCCCACTCTTGCTGCCCTAATAACCTGGTGGCAACCTGCGGTATTTTTTGACAGTTAATGAGTAAGGAGAAGCCTTTGAGGGCCGATGACAGCCACTCCATGGCCAACAGATTCCGCGGCTTTCTGCCTGTGGTAATCGATGTGGAAACCGGCGGCTTCAATGCCGCTACAGATGCACTGCTGGAAATTGCAGCCACCGTGATTGAAATGGATGAGCACGGTTTTATCCACCCGGGCCCATCGGAGTCGTACCATATCAAGCCATTCGAAGGTGCCAATATTGAGCAGGCCGCTATCGACTTTATTGGTATTAACCCCTTTCACCCGCTGCGCATTGCCATGGCGGAAGAGGAGGCCATCAACAAGATTTTCCGTTCCGTCCGTAAGGCGGTAAAAAGCCAGGGATGCAACAGGGCGGTACTGGTTGGACACAATGCGTCGTTCGACCTGGGGTTTGTCATGGCAGCGGCTGAGCGCTGTGATGTGAAACGGAATCCCTTCCATCCGTTCTCCTGCTTTGATACCGCTACGCTGGCTGGTCTGGCCTATGGACAAACAGTGCTGGCCAAAGCCTGTGTCGAAGCGGATATTGATTTTGATAAATCAGAGGCTCACTCAGCCCGTTACGATACGGAAAAAACCGCTGAGCTGTTCTGCACCATTGTGAACCGCTGGAAAGACCTGGGCGGCTGGCTCTGATAGCAACCCCGGCTGGCTTTTTCATGAAAAGCCAGCCCCCCTGATTATCTCCCTTCCCTCCTATTACCCTGCTCAAGATCCAGCAGATACCTCTTCATCTCAACCCCATAGGCATAACCGGTCAGTTTACCGTTTTTTCCGATCACCCTGTGGCAGGGCACAATGATCGCCACCGGGTTGGCACCATTGGCGGCTCCCACGGCCCTGACCGCTTTAGGCCGACGGATGCTGCTGGCAATATCCTGGTAGGAACAGCTCTTGCCATAGCCAATCTGCTGTAACGCACTCCATACCTGCTGCTGAAAGTCGGTACCACGAAGATCCAGCGCCACTGTGAAGCGGGTCAACTCTCCGCGAAAGTAGGACTCCAACTCATCTCTGGCCTGAGCCAGATGACCATTAATAGCCTGTTGCACGGCAACCGATGTATGTTCAGCCGTGCTGGCTTCAGCCTGCAAGCCATGATTATTGGTACGTTTCACAGAAACAACGCCATCAGCAGAGGCCATAACGTTGAGACGCCCGACAGGTGACTCCACCCACTGACAACCGACCAGATTCTCTTTATGCATAGCGTACATAGGCGCATCACCAATTTCAGTGTATTTTGGACCAGGGTAAAATCGTGCATCCTTCAAGTAGCCAGAAACATTTGCTGCACCATTTGCTGCACTATGCCCCGCTACTGTAGATTATGAGATTGATAAATTATCATAAAAAGCAACTGAGTCATCTGGCTTTAAACAATACACGACAACAAAAAATGATGTCGGTACAAAACACACCATTTCGATGAAACAAACAGGGCGATGCAGAAGGAAAAGCAACGCTCAGATCAAACTACTATCAATTTAGCGGTACCGAATAATAAAGCAAGAGGATTAGCCATGGACCCGGTCAATAAACCAACCTCTCCCTCACCACAGAAATTTCTACCCAACAAAGACAACGTCCGGGCAGCCAGTGCCGGGAAGTTATTTCATGGAAGGAAAACCGCTATTTGGCAAAGCGTCCGGACTCTTTTCAATAAACTTATTTTCTGGCTTGAAAAACCATTAAAAACCAGAACCATCAAAGTTCATGTCGCGAAGAGTAATGCTTTATCAGCGACCGGATTTAATAAACACTGTTCGGAACTTTTGCTGGCGATGATTGATGGAGACAACAGACGGCTGCCACAGTTACTGGACGAAATCAGATTGAGCATCCCCACGGCCTTCCCGGGTAAACAGCAACAGGAAATTGAGAGTTCAGAGATCATAGATCTGTTTGGAAAATGGTCTGAACAATGTACCAAACCTGCACTTGCACAATCATTGCGAAGGGATCTGCTCAACCCGGAATCCAACATAAGAAAGATATGGACGTCACAACGAGTACTTACGATGGAACCAAAAGACTTTTCACCTAAAACCTTTCAACGCCTCAATGATCTCGAAGGGCTCATGGGACAATTGGCAATCGCATTATTCCCTAAAAAAATTGAAAAACTGATGCAGGATGTTGAATCCTGTGAAAGCAAGATAACATCCTCACGTTTCTTGCAAAGATTTGCAGCAAATATCACCACTTGATAGACGAAGGTGGTCAGCGTCGAAAGAATTTAAAAAAATCACTATTATCACCCCGGGGTCAGGAGTATAGTCGTCGCCATAAGAATAGTTATCCATGTCGGTAGAGAGGGACCCCCATGAAAAGAATTCTGATTCCTGTTACCAATCACGCAACGCTGGGTACTACTGATCAGGCCAACGGTACATACTCGCCCGAGTTAACCCATGCCTTACAGGTATTTATGGAGCATGGTTGCACCTACGATATCACCTCCATTCATGGTGGTCAGGCACCACTGTATGGAACCGATATTGATGGTGATGAGATCAATAGTCGTGTTCTGGGTAATGAAGAATTCCAGAACCGTATCAACAACACAATCCCGGCCTCAGACATTAACATTGATGATTACGACGCGGTCTTCTATCCGGGAGGTTTTGGCCTTCTGTCTGATTTGGCGTCAAATGAGACGGTGGCCAGGTTGAGTGCCAGTCACTATGAAAAAGGTGGGATTCTGGCTGCGGTTTGTCACGGACCTGCGGCGTTATTACCGATTACACTGAGTTCAGGTGAGAAGTTACTGACCACCAAATCGGTCACTGGCTTTACCCGTGAAGAAGAAATTGATTTCGGCACCATCAATGACATCCCATTCCTTCTTGAGGAATCTCTCGCTCGCAATGCCGTCCGCTACAACAAAGTTCAGCCATGGCAGGAGCTGGTGATCGAAGATGATCGCGTGATCACCGGGCAGAATCCGGCGAGTGCTCATGCAGTGGCTGTTGCGGTGATCCGGTTGTTAAGTCGTTAACTAACTACTCAGGTGCAAACTGCAGACATTGATGTTCAGGACGGTAACCTTCAGAATGCTTGCCGGATTACGCTTAATCAAGCAGGCTATCCAGCCAGTGTCTTACGTTTGAAGCACTGATTTTACTGTCCTGGCCATTACCTGTCTCACAGTGCGATTTTTTGATCGAGGTCTTCTGGCAAAATCACTCTTCTTCAGCTTTTGCCCCATTCATCTAATACATATTTTAATGGAGTAAACCGTGGATACTTTAAACCAATCCCAAAACACCAATCGACAAATCCTGCTGGCGTCCAGACCCTCGGGGGCACCAACAGTTGAAAACTTTAAGTTAGTCAGCAGTAGCAAACCTGAGCCGGCTGAGGGCGAAGTATTGTTGCGAACGGTCTATCTGTCTCTCGACCCTTATATGCGTGGACGGATGAATGATGCCAAGTCGTACGCCGATCCGGTGGCTATTAATGAGGTGATGGTTGGGGGCAGTGTTTGTCGCGTCGAGCTTTCCAGGAATGCCAATTTTGCCGTGGGTGACTGGGTGGTTGCTGGTGGCGGCTGGCAGGATTTCAGCGTGTCCAATGGCGCTGACCTGGTCAAAATTGACAGTACGCTGGTCAAGCCTTCGTATGGCCTGGGTGTGCTGGGTATGCCGGGGCTGACAGCCTATATGGGCTTACTGGATATTGGCCAGCCTGAAGCGGGTGAAACCGTAGTGGTGGCAGCTGCCACAGGTGCTGTGGGCAGCCTTGTCGGTCAGATTGCCAAAATAAAAGGATGTAAGGTGGTCGGTATTGCTGGTGGCGCTGAAAAGTGTGACTACGCAGTTAAGAAATTGGGCTTTGACGCTTGCCTTGATCATTATTCAGAAGATTTACCAGCACAGCTGGCCAATGCCTGTGCAGACGGTATTGATGTTTATTTTGAGAATGTCGGTGGGCGTGTCTTTGATGCTGTTATGCCGCTGCTTAATCCTTCCGCCCGAGTTCCCTTATGTGGCCTGATTTCCCAATACAATGCCACTGCCTTACCGGAGGGGCCAGACCGGATGTCCGCACTGATGGGTACGCTGTTAGTCAAGCGCGTTAAAATGCAGGGTTTCATTGTATTTGACGACTATGGCCACCGGTATCCCGAGTTTTTCGCTGCTATGCAACAGTGGCTGTCTCAGGGACAAATCCATTACAAAGAGCATCTGGTGGACGGCCTGGAAAACTCGGTTGAAGCCTTTATTGGTCTTCTTGAAGGCAAGAACTTTGGCAAGCTTGTAGTTCGTGTCGGTCCCGACAACCTGGCTTAACAGGGGTTTTCCATGATTACTGTACATCACTTGAATGCATCCCGTTCGACCCGTGTGATCTGGCTTTTGGAAGAACTGCAAATGCCATATCAGTTAGTGCATTATCAACGGGATAAAAGTACCCGTTTAGCGCCTGCCAGCCTTGGAAAAATTCACCCCCTCAATAAAGCTCCGGTGATTGAGGACGGTGACGTGGTAATGTGTGAGTCCGGTGCCGTAATGGAGTACATTCTCGATCAGGACGCCGAAAAGAGACTGCGCCCGGACGCTGGCACACCCGGCTATTACCGCTACCTGGAGTGGCTGCATTTTGCCGAAGGCTCTCTGAGCCTGCCTCTGATTGCCAATCTGCTACTGCAGATGGAGCAAAGAGACGGTACCCAACCGCTGGACGGTTACCTTGCCAAAGAACTTGCCCTGGATTTTTCGTATATCGAATCCACCCTGGCGGATTCACCCTATTTCGCGGGCGATACCTTTAGCGCAGCGGATATTATGATGACCTTTATGCTTGAGATTGCCCAATCTCAAGGCGTGCTGGAAGGACGCACTAATACTCTCGCTTACCTTGAGCGCATGCACCAGCGAAGTGCTTATCAAAAAGCCAGAAGCTTTGGATAGCTATGATACTGAGTCAGTTTGAAAACCAGGAGGCTGACCGAGAATAGACTGCCCTACTGCGGTGGCAGCAAATTGGTCTATAAAGTCGGAAATTTTTAGCAAATAGAACCACTATTCACTAAAAATTTCCGACTTTTTATCCTCAATTTTCTGCCATCCTCGCTACGGGGTCGCCTAGACGGGCGCTATCCTCGGTCAGCCTCCCAGGCGTTAATACCCGTTCATCCTGAGCTGTCGAAGGATAGTGCCACCGTACTTCGACAAGCTAAGAAACAGAGACCGATGAAAGCTCATTATTTTTTGTTTTATCCAATTCTTTTTGAAAGGCAGTCGCTTGCCTGGCAGCAATTCTTGCTTGCTCTCTATCACCGGTTTTTTTGAAAACGTGATAGTAACTCTTCTGGTAAACCCTCTGGTATGCCCTCTGGTAAGCCCTGCGTTTCTCGGATTTCGCATAAGCCCGTCGGACAGCCTTCCCTTTTTCGGACTGATTGTAAATCTTATTATTAATCTTCTGGGCAGCCCTACGCTTTTCGGACCGTTCGTAAGCCTTTCGGGTAGCCTTCCCTTTTTCGGAATGTACATAAGCCTTCTGGGAAGCCTTCCGTTTTTCGGACCGTTTGCGAGTTTGCCGACACACCCGTTCTTTATCTGGCTCACGGCAAGCTTTCCGTTTTTTGGACTGGGCATCAGCCTTCTGGTACGTCTTATCATGAGATATCGTCACAGACTCACCAGAGCCGGAAGTAGAAGCTTTAACATCCGACTCATTTACTGCAGTGCCTTTCAGTGTTGAAGCAGGTGGGGTGTGATTAGCATTGATAGAATATAAGTGAGCATTCGCTTCATCTCTCATACTCCAAACCCGATCAATTCTTCCTTCAGATGGAGCGGTAAGGATTTTAGTATTTTGGTCGGCTTGCCGGTATGCTCCAAGTCTGTGTGATAAGTCTATCGGTTCACCCTGTTCAGATTCTTGAAGATAAATAGCCCTGTCTGGCACTTTTTTAAAATGAACATCCCTGACCGGGTTATTGAAGCTTGCACCACATGGCACCAAAATACCTAAATATCTGACTGGTACAGTTTGTTCAACCTGCAGTCCAAATGCTAAACCTCTGTGCTGCGGCCAGCCATAAAAAACCAATCCATTGTTCGATATAACAGGCTCGTACGCTTTGTGAAACTCCAAACGCAGAAAGTGTGAGTTAAAATATGGATCAGTCATTGAATAATTGAATAATTGAATAATTGAATAATTGAATAATTGAATCTGAGATTATGACTGTTCTTTACTTAAAAAGTTCCCCTTTTATTCAGTCAGCTTGAAAACCGGGCAGGTGGGGAGGGCAATGGAGTTTGCTTCAGACTCATCTTTCTTGCTCTATTCGCTTCTTTTACAAAGGCAGTAGCTTGCCTGCCAGCGATTCTGGCTTTTTCTATATCGCCGGTATTCTTCAATACCGGATAGTAAGCCTTTCGGTAAGCCTTTTGGTAATTCCTTACATAAGCCTTCCGGCAATCCTTCTTGAAAGCCTTTAGCTTAACAGACTCCTCATGAATTCTCTGGGCAGCCTTCGCCGGTTCACTGGACTGTTCGTTGGCCTTCTGGTTAGTCGTGCGGTAAGACCTCTGGTAAGCCTTACGATAAGCCTTATATTTCTCTGACCTGCGGTAAGCCTTGTAGTAGGCCTTCCCCTTCTCTGACTGACGGTAAGCCTTGAAGAAAGCCCTGTAGTAAGCCTTCCCCTTCTCAGACTGACGGTAAGTCTTCTGGTAAGCCTTCATTTTCTCTGACCTTGTGCAACCCTTCTGGTAAGTCTTATCAGGGATAGTGGCCAGAGGTTCATCGGGAGTGTGCTGAACATCAGCAACTGATAAGCTTTGCGAGGTGAATTCCCCTGAACCTGAAACATTATTTCCTACAGTGCCTGTCAATGTTGCGGTGGGTGGGGGATGATTAGCATTAATGGCGTATAAGTGAGCATTCGCATCACCGGCCATACTCCAAACCCGATCAATTCTTATTTCTGATTGACCGGTAAGCGCTTTAGTATTTTGGCCGATTTGTTGGTATGCACCGGGTGTATATGATGAGCCTGGCAGTTCACTTTGTTCAGATTCATGAGAAGCAACAACATTGACTGGCATGTTTTTAAAATGAACATCACTGAATGGGCTATTGAAGCTTGCACCACATGGAATCAAGGGGTTTAAATACTTGACGGGTGCAGTTTGTTCAACCGGCCGCCCAAATGCTAAACCTCTATGTTGCGGCCAGCCATGCACAACCAATCCATTGCTCGACATAACAGACTCATAGGCTTTGTGAAACTCCAAATATAAGGAGTGAGAGTTAAAATATGGGTCAGTCATTGAATAATTGAATAATTGAATAATTGAATAATTGAATCACAAGCTAGGACTGTTCTTTCTTGTAAAAGTTCCGCTATAACATGAACTGCCCAGGGTTTATGTCAACCCAGCATAAAGAAATGCAATAGATATGAACAACGATGATGTAAAGCTGTTGACAAGCCAGCGCACGGCTGACGAGGAAGACGGTGGTCACCGTTGCTGGCTATGCCAAAGCAGCCATGCGCCAGGACCACCAACAGGAAATAGTTAAAGGCCGTAGAGCTTCGCCAGGTACTCAGCCACCGAGTGGTCATCACAATGACCAATACGCTCAAGTCCCGGCAGACTGTTCACCAGCGATGGGTCAGCATTACCCATCACCACACCTTTGCCGACGCTGGACAGCATCTCAAAGTCATTCATACCATCACCAAAAGCGATGGCATCCTGCAGACCATAACCTTTCAGCTTCAGCACCTCTTCCAGTGCTGTCCCCTTGCAAACGCCCGGTGCCATAATTTCAAAACACTCCGGCAGAGAGTAGGTCATATAAAACTGATCACCGTAAAGTTCACGGGCCCGGTCAGACAGTGGCAATAAGTCAGCGTGGGATTCCGCGACAAAAAAGATCTTCTGGATGGCACTGGTTTCAACCGTATCAAAATCAGCCAAATGATAGGTAAAGCCGCTCGCCTTGCTGAATCCATGGAGGTCCTTATGCTCAACCTCAACCCGCCACTGCTCTCCCTGATAAACGCTGGTATGAACCTTATCTGCAAAGGGTTTTCGCAGGGACAATAATGGCTGCACAAATTCGGGGTTAATATCGTGCTGAACAATCATTTCGCCCTTCGGATTATGAACTCTGGCACCATTACTGGTAATCAGATACATATCCACGCCAAGCTGTGATCTTATTCTTTCAACATCCTGAAAGTGGCGGCCAGTAGCAAAAATAAATTTGATACCTTTCTCACTCAGATACCGAATCACGTCACGGGTTCTGGGAGAAAGTTCATGCTGTTTGGTGAGCAGAGTTCCATCAAGATCGGATACAACCACTGGATACATATAAATACCTCTATGCAAATCCTATTGCAGAAAACTGAGGAAGAGTATCCTGAGGAAGCAGGCAGTCCCTTCCATTAAAAAGAATACCTGCTAACGTAAGGTCAGGTGAAAAATCGTTCAATCCGTAGTTTTCTCAATCAGGAAAACGCCAGCTCCCCATCCTGCACTGCCACGTTAATGGTATCACCTGGTTTATATCGGCCAGATAGAATAGCTTCAGCCAGCGGGTTTTCTATGCTCCGTTGAATAGCCCGCTTCAATGGCCGGGCACCATACACCGGGTCAAAACCGACTTCTGCCAGCTGATCCATTGCCTCATCAGAAAGCGTCAGCCGTAGATTATTGTCCGCCAGCCTGCGATCCAGGTTAGCCAACTGTATGCTGGCGATGGATTTGATCTGGCTGGCACCCAGCGGATGGAATACCACTACCTCATCAATCCGGTTAACAAACTCTGGCCGGAAGTGCGTGCCTACCACCTCAATCAGGGTACTCTTCAGCTGTTCAAAATCGGTTTCACCGGTCTCTTTGTTCTGGAATGTCTGAATAAGGTCAGACCCCAGGTTTGATGTCATGACAATAACGGTATTTTTAAAGTCTACCGTTCTCCCCTGACCATCGGTCAGACGACCATCTTCCAATACCTGCAGAAGAATATTAAAAACATCCGGATGCGCCTTCTCAACTTCATCCATCAACACCAGAGAGTACGGCTTACGACGTACGGCTTCGGTCAGGTAGCCACCTTCCTCATAACCTACATACCCCGGAGGCGCACCTAACAGGCGGGAAACCGAGTGTTTCTCCATAAACTCTGACATGTCGATACGGACGATGGCATCTTCCGTATCAAACAGAAATTCAGCCAGCGCCTTACACAGTTCGGTCTTACCAACACCGGTTGGGCCAAGGAACATAAAGGAGCCGTTAGGGCGGTTGGGATCCGCTAACCCGGCCCGGGAGCGCCGCACCGCATTAGCAACCGCAATCACTGCCTCATCCTGGCCAACCACCCGTTTATGGAGCGCATCCTCCATACGCAGCAACTTCTCTTTCTCGCCTTCCAGCATCTTGGCAACCGGAATGCCTGTCCATTTGGACACCACTTCAGCAATCTCTTCTTCCGTGACCCGGTTTCTCAGCAGCTGATGCTCGCCGGTTTCCAGCGCATCCGCCTGGGCCAGCTGTTTATCCAGTTCCGGCAGGGTGCCATACTGTATTTCAGACATTTTGGTTAAATCCCCTGCCCGTCTGGCGGCTTCCAGCTCAATCAACAGTTTTTCTTTTGCTTCTCGCAGCTTCTGCCCCCCTTGCAACTGGGCTTTTTCTGCTTTCCAGACATCTTCCAGGTCCGAGTATTCGCGCTCCAGTTCACCAACCTGCTCATTCAGCCTGGCCAGACGCTCCCTGGACGCTTCATCATCTTCTTTCTTCAGGGCTTCCTGTTCTATTTTGAGTTGAATCAGGCGACGTTCCAGTCGATCCATGGCTTCCGGCTTGGAGTCCATTTCCATCCGAATACGGCTGGCGGACTCATCAATCAGATCAATCGCCTTATCCGGCAGTTGTCGATCAGTGATATAACGCTGGGACAGTTTGACCGCAGCAATAATGGCCGGATCAGTAATATCAACCCCGTGATGCGCCTCATAGCGTTCCTTCAGGCCACGGAGAATGGCGATGGCATCCTCTTCCGTGGGCTCATCCACCAGCACCTTCTGGAAACGCCTTTCCAGGGCTGCGTCTTTCTCAATATATTGTCTGTACTCATCGAGGGTCGTGGCACCGACACAATGCAACTCGCCCCTGGCCAGCGCAGGTTTCAACATGTTCCCGGCGTCCATGGCCCCATCCGCTTTACCGGCACCCACCATGGTATGTATTTCATCAATAAACAGGATGATCTGACCTTCCTGTTTGGCCAGGTCATTCAGCACTGACTTCAGCCGCTCTTCAAACTCGCCACGGAACTTGGCACCAGCGATCAATGCGCCCATATCCAGCGATAGCAGCCTTTTTCCTTTCAAACCTTCAGGCACTTCACCATTGACGATACGCTGGGCCAGTCCTTCAACAATGGCGGTTTTACCGACGCCCGGCTCTCCAATAATCACCGGATTATTTTTGGTTCTTCGTTGCAGAACCTGGATCGTCCGCCGGATTTCATCATCCCGGCCAATGACCGGATCCAGCTTACCCACTTCTGCACGTTCGGTCAGATCAATGGTGTATTTGCTCAGGGAGTTTCGGGAATCTTCCGCATTCGGGTCGTCAATAGACGCGCCTCCGCGAATATTTTTAATAGCGTTTTCCAGCGCTTTCTGGCTGACTCCCTGACTGCTCAGTAATTTGCCCAGCGGACCACTGTCTTCCATCATGACCAGCAGCATGGTTTCACTGGAAATAAACTGGTCACTGGCCTGCTGTGCTTTTTTGTCCGCAAGGTTCAGCATTCGATAGAGGGCCTGGGACGTCTGAATATCACCGGTCGGCGATGACACCCTGGCCAGCTGTTCCAGCATGTCGGTCAGCTCACCACGAAGGGTGTTCACATCAAAGCCGACCTGCATCAGCAGAGGCTTGACCGAGCCTCCCTTCTGGTCGATGAGCGCAAGCAAAAGGTGGACGGGCTCAATCTGACTGTTATCTTTGCCAATAGCCAGAGACTGGGCATCAGACAGAGCTGACTGGAGTTTGCTGGTCAGCCGATCCATTCTCATAATGACCTTCTCCTACTCATGATCTCACTTCCGGTTTTTACTTTTAAATAGCCAGAAACAGATAATTTCATATGGTTAGGTATCTATATAGTGCTGGTGTGTGGCATTTCAAGGATGAACAGTAAATCGTAACTGCGAAAACATCTTTTTATTTAATCAACAGGAACCAATCACGCTTATTGCCAGTCTGCTCTTTTTGAACCCACCATAATGAGAATGAACTGATGAACTGTTTAGCTGGGATCAGCCGGTTAAATTTCAACCGGCAAAACCCTCAAAATGTTTCGACTCCAACAGATGCCTACCAAAAAAAACCACCAAACACCATTAACCAGTTTAAACACGGACAAATAGCAACAATAAGTTCACCAACCCGGCATTTACAAAGTTTCGATAACCTGACCGGAGACTTCGTAAGAAAAACATCCATTGCGCAAGTACCCTCAGAAAGCCAATGGATCGAACTGGCTGTTCGCAAAGTAGAACCAGCACCAGAGACGCCCCTTATGAGCACTTTCCAACCGATATCTGAGCCAGCAGATAACTGTTACCCACAAGACAACCGTTGTCTGATCAAACCCGACACCGATAAACAATAGGCTTCAGAATCCCATGACCACCATTGGACTGCTAACCGCACCTATACCAAACCACTCCCCCCCATTCCTGAATGAACCTTTCCCCTCCCCGAAACAGAAGCAGGAAACATTTAAGCGGGAAGGCAAAAGGCTCCGGGGAGGTCTGTATCAGGCCAGAGATGGCACTCTCAAGATCAGGGAGGCCATCCTTCCCGACGCATTTCCATCGCGACGGTAAGAATAGAAAAGATCAGACTGGTCATAACTACAGAACTCACCACCGTACACCTTGTTAATGCCAAGCCTGCTCAGCCGCCTGCGCGCCAGCAAATAAAGATCGGCAAACCAGCGATCACCACGGCCGGGAATAAATGCTTCAGAGCAACCAGCATCTTCCGCCAGGAACTGCTCCCTGACTTCCGGTCCAACCTCAAAATTATGCTGACCGATGGCAGGCCCCAGCCAGGCCATAACGGTTTGGGGTGGCACTGCCATGGAATGCACCGTCGCTTCAAGAACCCCGCCCACTAACCCTTTCCAGCCAGCATGAGCGGCCGCGACCACCGTTCCTTCCAGGTTACAGAACAGAACCGGTAAACAGTCTGCCGTCAGCACAGCACAGGCTGCTCCCGGTTGGCGGGAAACCGAAGCGTCTGCTTCCGTTTCCTGGTGGTCAGCATTGGCATCGGCAACGGCAACACCATGCACCTGTCTTAACCACAGCGGGGATGTGGTCAGATCAAGGTCCTGCTCCAGTCGCTGCCGGTTTGCCCGAACCGTGTCCTGGTCATCACCACAGTAGAGCCCGAGGTTGAAGCTGGAAAAACCAGTGTCACTAAGCCCACCCTTTCGGGTAGTCACCAACGCTTTAACACCCTCCGGCGCAGGCCAGTCGGCCCACAGGTAGCGCTCACTGCTCACTCACATTCTCCTCTGTCTTAATCTGAGAGCGGCTCATTGGCAGCCAGACTGTCCAATAGCATCTGGAAATCATCGGTCAGGGGCACCTCCCATTCCATATACTCTCCCGTGGCCGGATGTATCAGACCAAGCTGACGGGCATGAAGGGCCTGTCTTCTGAAGGCTCTCAGAACGGCTTCCAACGCAGCCGGACATGACTTGGGCAACTTCAGCCCCCCACCGTAAAGGTCATCACCCACCAGGGGGAAGTGCTGGTGACTCATATGCACACGGATCTGATGAGTTCTGCCGGTTTGCAGGTTAAGCCGGATATGGGTGTGCGCCTTATAACGTTTCACTACCCGGTAATGGGTAACAGACGGTTTGCCACCGCGCACAACGGCCATCTTCAAGCGGTTTTGCGGGTGTCGGCCGATCGGCGCATCAACCACACCCCCTCCCGTCATTACCCCTCGCACAACCGCCTCATATTCGCGATGAACCGTACGATCCTGCAGCTGTGCAACAAGGTCGGTGTGCGCTGCCGGGGAACGGGCAACCACCATCAGGCCGGTGGTATCCTTATCCAGCCGGTGCACAATGCCAGCCCGGGGCAACGCAGCATTATCCGGATAGTGATACAACAGGGCGTTGAGCAGCGTCCCGGTATAATTTCCTGCAGCGGGATGCACCACCAGACCTGCAGGCTTATTGATCACCATGATATGGTTATCCTGATAAACAACGTCCAACGGGATATTTTCCGCCGTCCATTGCCCTTCAGGCTGAACCTCAACGGACAGAGATAACTGTTCCCCGCCATAGAGCTTCTCTTTTGGTTTTCGGGCATCGCCATCCACCACCAGAAAGCCCTCACGAATCCACTCCTGAAGCCGGGCCCTGGAAAACTCCGGAAAACAGGCCGCCGCTATCTGATCAAATCGACGACCACCCTGATCATCAGGCACCGTGACACTCTCTTTGATGACATGCTTAGTAACTTCGCCCATTCAGCAACACTCAGTTCATAAATCTACTTTCAGTACCAACAACGCAAACCGCACATGCCTGTGACCAGAAGGCCGTAAAATCTTGTCTTTTCGTTTTCCGGCAGACTATGTTTAAATGCAGGTTTAGTAAGTCTTTTTATCGGTTTGAAGAGTTTATCACAAGAAGACTCTGAAGCCTGAGTGGTTGTCGAAAGCGACAGAAAATGATGTGTAAAGAGCACGGGACAAGTACGGAAACCAATCAACACCATGACCATCTTGACTGCAAAATTGCCCAGGGTACTGCCCCCGTTTCTCACCAGATCCATTTTAATGGTGTTTGCCACTGTTCTTCTGGCGGGTTGTGCATCCACCGAAAATAAAGAGCAACTCCCGGAAGCCCTGTCTGAGCCTGAGCTTTACCAACTGTCCAGCAAGGCGCTTGAGGACGGTCGCTATTCCGAAGCCATTAAATCTCTGAGAACCCTGGAGTCCCGCTATCCTTTTGGTTCATTTGCTGAACAGGCACAACTGGATATCATTTACGCCTATTTCAAAAATGCCGAGCCGGAAGCCTCCAGAGCTGCCGCTGACCGTTTTATCCGCCTGCACCCGCAACACCCTGATGCAGACTATGCCTATTACATCAAAGGGCTGGCGTCCAACACTGCGTCCATGGGCTTGCTGGAGCGATACCTGCCAATGGATCTGACCCGCCGTGACCCTGGCCAGGCCCGGGTATCATTTAACGAGTTTTCTGAATTGCTGAGCCGTTACCCCGAGAGTAAATACGTGCCGGATGCCCGCCAGCGCATGGTTGCCCTCCGTAACCGGCTGGCCGAGTACGAAATTCATGCCGCTAACTATTATCTGAAACGTAAGGCCTATGTCGCTGCGGTCAACCGTGGGCGCTATGTTGTCGAGAATATGCAACAGACACCTGCCGTTCCCGAAGCCCTGGCCATTATGGTCGAAGGCTATCAACATCTGGAACTGCCAGAACCCGCCGGTGAGGCCCTGGAGGTGTTGAGGCTGAACTACCCGAACCACCCGGCACTGGACAAGAATGGCAATTTTGTAGGTTACAAGGTGTTTGAAGACGTGGATCCATCCATCTGGAGCACGCTAACCTTCGGCCTGATTGGCCGCTCCAAACCCAAAATTCAGGACGCACCTCCACCACAGCCACCTGTGGTGAATTGAGGCGATATACCTTTTCCAAGTCTATCTGGCTAGCACATGACCAAAACCATTAAATGCCCACAGTGCGGAACAGCCGTGAAGTGGGTTCCCGAAAGCAAGTACCGTCCCTTTTGCTCAGAACGCTGCAAGCTGATTGACTTTGGTGCCTGGGCAAAAGAAGAACATACCATTCCGGGTGATCCGGCCTTTGATGACCTGATGTCCCAGGAGCTTGATGAGGTGCCCACCCGGCATTAAGTAGTCATGTTCAGGGCCTGTTGACGCTCAGGACGATATGCAAGCCAATAAAAAAACCGGGGATATCCCCGGTTTATGGCACTAATTTTCAAGCTTTGCTGCCATGGGCAAACGATGGCTTGAGATCAGGTGAGTCTCGAAGATTTATACCCCCTCTTCACCATTATTAGTCTTCACAGATTCCGAATCTTGCTTATCAACAGAAACCTCTGCACCAGGTTGGTTTCCAGTGGCATTTTGACCCAGCGGAGACAAGAGGATCACAGCAGGTTCTTCCGGTTGAAAATACAGGGCAGAATTATCAAACGACAAAGGCTGCTCACCTTCACCGCCTTCAATGCCTTCAATGCCTTCAGCTTTACCTGCATTATCATCGACGGAATGCGAGTCAAAATCCTCTTCGTTGATCTGCCCAAGACCATTAATTTTTGACTCTGATTCCCTGGCACACTCCTCCAGAGCCTTAAAGGCAACATGAACACCTTCTTCAAAATCCACCCTTTCATTATAAAATTGATCCATGCGATCCAACAAAATGTTCAACTGGCTTAAATTGATACTAACAACCCTCTTAACAGCCCCCGGCGCTAAAACGGTAAGGTTAAAGATTGGATCCTTCCCATCCTCATTCATTTCAACCTTTACAACAGAGTTAATATCTAAATTTTGCAACTCTTCACGACTTACCAAATTTTCCTCAGCCAGCACATCTTTCGAATCTTTCGAATCTTTCGAATCATGCTTAACTTTGAAATCTTTAAAAAGGTCATTCAGATATTTCTCTTGCCAGGTTTTTTGCCGTTCCTTCGTCAACTCTTCTGCCATAAAACGGGTTATTTTCTGTTCCCTTACCAACTCTTTCTCCGTAGAAATAGACCTATTTGTTTCTCTGAAAGCATGTAGAAAATTAATACCTGCGATACTCCTTAAACTTTCAGTTTTATTCTTATGATGAATAGCAACAGCCTTGTAGTTTTCCCGATCCGTCTGCAGTTCTTTCAGTATTCTTTCCTGCCGTTTTAATCTTACGCCGTTGAATTGAAGCTCCTTATGCTGCCTACGGATACAACGAACTTTAGATTCGCGCTCTTTATTGAATTTATCCTGTGCCTTCTTTAAAAGCTCTTGCTTTTCTTCATGAGCAATACGAACCAGAGCGTCAGCTTGACTTTCAGCACAAATATTAAGGTCCTCTTTTTCAAGCTTTGCTTGCCTGGCATCCGCTTCTGCAGCAGAAACCCTCTTAAGCAGTGCTTCTTTATCCGCTATCAGTGCTTCTTTATCCGCTTTCAGGGCCGCAAATTCTTCCATGGTTGGAATTTTCTTTTCAACTGCCTGTGTGGTTTCAACACGCCTGTCAGAAAGGTCTTTACCTCTAATACCGTGGATGGCATCACCAACCAGGGAAGGCAAGATTCCAAAAGGCACAAAGACTGCTGCAACTGCACGTCCAAGCCATTTACCGAATGTGCTTCCTTCGTCAAATTTTCTGGAAACACTATCGGCAACTTTGTGGCACCATCTCACGATGGTCCAATCTCTTTTGCGGGGTTCCACAACGGTTACTTGAGGTGCAGGTGCACCGATTGAGCTAGGCATAATAACTTCCTCTATTGGTTGTTTGTGATTTTTTAAAGTGATACTGATGTTTTAGAGAGGAAAATTATGAGTTGGTTCAATAGTCAGTTATAATTTTTAGGAATTAAATAATTTCTAGTTATTTAAAAATCATAATAAAAGCAAAACTGACCAATAATTGATAGGCCCTATAGCTCTGAGCAGGCGTTCCAAAGCCAAAGAAAATCAGCCCCAAAAAGCCTGAATGGCGGCAATTCCCCGGGCACCCAGCTGCCGGGCAAGATGCGCATCTTCTGGATTCATCCCCCCAAGCCAGAACACAGGGACTTTTGCCATGCCAGTCAGCATTTTAGCCCGCTCCAACCCAAGAGGGCTGGCCTCAGGATGGGAAGCGGTTGCCTTGACCGGTGACAGGGTAATAAAGTCCACCGCCATTGCCTCAGCCGCTTTGATCTGCGCCTTATCGTGACATGAGGCGACCAGAAGCTGGCCGCTATGGCGCTTTTCAGGTTTAACCGGCAAACCCAGCTGACGGGAGGTCAAATGCAGTCCATGGCACCATGACTCTGACAAAAGGGAGAGATCCCCTTTGATGATCAGCGTCCCACCAGCGGCCTGAACGAAACTTGATAGTTCCCGTGCCAGCCGGAGATAGTCACCCGCCTCAAGCCAATGAGCCCGAAATTGAATCAGGCGAATACCGTTATCCAGCGCTGCCAAAACGCTGTTAAAGAGTGCTTCTTTTTCCGCAAAATGCCCGGTAATCATATAATGGTCAGGAAGTTGCAGCGCCCGGAGAATCACCTTATTGGCTTCAGGAAACTCATAGTCATTAAGACAATCCTTCTCAACCCACCGAATCAACTGACCTTCATTACCTTTCGGCTCGCCCTGAATACCACTGACCACCCAGGTATCCAGTAATACGGACTTATCAGGGTAGTCATGGCGAATTTTGATGAGTGGTGAAAAAGTGGCAACGCCGATATCCAGCTCTTCGCGAAGTTCCCGGCTCAGGGCGACCCTGATATCTTCCCCGGGCTCGACTTTACCGCCGGGAAACTCCCATAATCCGCCCATGTGTTTATCTTCAGGACGTTTGGCCAGTAAAACCCGGCCATCGTCCCCAAGAATCACAGCAACTGCCACACGAACCACGCTTCTATTGTCAACCTTGCTTTTTTCGACCATAGCTTTTCGTTAGTAGCCTTTTCGTTACCAGCTTGTCAATAATCATTGAGGCAATGGATTCAGGTGCGATACTCGGCATTGATCTTTACATACTCATGGGATAAATCGGTCGTCCAGATCTCTTCGGTGCAATGGCCTGCGCCCAGGGAAATCCTGATCATGATGTCCTCCTGATCCATCACTTTCTGGCCGGCCTCTTCGGTATAACCCACTGCGGGCTGGCCGCAGTCAACAATGGCGGTATCCCCCAGCCAGATGGATACACGGTCAATCTCAAGCGTAGGAATGTCAGCCCGGCCAACCGCTGCCAGAATTCGCCCCCAGTTTGGGTCACTGGCAAACAGGGCGGTTTTAACCAGTGGCGAATGGGCGACGGTATAAGCCACTTCCAGGGCGTCCTGATGGGAGGCCGCCTCTGCCACTTTTACAGTGACAAATTTGGTGGCTCCCTCGCCATCCCTGACAATCGCCTGGGCAAGCTCAACGGCCACCTCGCGAAGGCTCGCCGCTAACTTCCCGGCCAACCCGGAATCTCCGGCAGTGATTGCATCATTACCAGCCGCCCCTGTGGCAACCACCATAAAGCTGTCATTGGTCGATGTATCACCATCGATGGTGATCCGGTTAAAGGATTGGTTGGTAATGTCCAACAGCAGGTTTTGCAAAAACGTTTGTTCAACCGCCGCATCCGTTGCGATATAAGCCAGCATGGTGCCCATATTGGGCTTGATCATTCCGGCACCCTTACTGATTCCGGAGACCGTATAGGTGGTTCCCTCATGTTGAAATTGGCGACTGCTGCCTTTAGGTCGCGTATCGGTGGTCATGATGCCTTCAGCGGCATGTAACCAGTTATCTTCTTTCAAATCAGACAGCGCCGCTGGTAGTGCTGCACAGAGCGTATTGACCGGAAGCTGCTCACCAATCACGCCGGTTGAAAACGGCAGGACCTGACACTCATTAACGCCGGACAACGTCGCCAGCTCGGATGACGTCTGCCTGGCTGCCACCATTCCCTGTTCACCGGTGCCTGCATTGGCATTGCCGGTGTTAATCAGAAAGTAACGGGGATCACCGGTTAAGCGTTCCCGGCTTAAATGAACCGGGGCCGCACAGAAACGGTTAAGGGTAAAAACCCCGGCCACGGAGCTGCCCTTATCCCAGTTCATAACCACAAGATCCCGGCGGCCGGGTTTTCTGATACCCGCCATAGCCGTTCCCAGGCGAAAGCCCCTGACCGGTTTCACTGCCGCCCATTCCCCAGAACCCGTTGCCATGATTGACTCCATTGGTGATATCGCTGCTTATTCTTGACTGATTTTGTTGTTACGCCTTGAGCAGATGCTGATGCACAAACAAAAACGGGTCAGCCTGTTAAAGCTGACCCGCAGTTTAAGTTACCTGCCCTGATCAGGCAATTTTACCGTGGCACTGTTTAAACTTCTTACCGGAACCACATGGACACGGATCGTTCCGCCCCACTTTACGCCCTTCCCGGACAAATGGCTGGTGTGCTTCCTCTTCAGGTGCTTCCTGCCCGGTTGCTTCTGCTTCTACACCCTGGGCCCTGGCATGCTCAAACTGCATTCTCCGGGCCATTTCCTCACGACGCTGACGTTCCATCTCAGCGGTTCGATCATCTTCCTGCACCTGTACATGGGAGATAATACGAATCGTGTCGTACTTGATATCCTCAAGCATCTGCTGGAATAACTCAAACGCCTCACGCTTGTATTCCTGCTTGGGGTTCTTCTGGGCATAACCACGGAGATGAATACCCTGTCTCAGGTGGTCCATGGTGGCCAGATGCTCTTTCCACTTGTCATCCAGAATCCGCAGCAGAATATGCTTTTCAAAGTTGCGCAGAACTTCAGCACCGGCCAATTCTTCCTTCTTGCGGTAGGAATCGATTACCCCCTGGAGAATACGCTCACGGAGCGCCTCTTCATCCAGACGATCATCTTCATCCAGCCACTGCTGAACCGGCATACGCTCATTGAGCTCGCTGGCCAGCTTCTCTTCCAGACCTTTCACATCCCACTGTTCTTCCAGACTCTGGGGTGGAATGTGCTGACTGATCAGGCCACTGACCACGTCTTCACGGAGTGCTTCAATACTGGAAGAAACATCCTCTGCACTGAGCAGTTCATCCCGTTGATGATAAATGACCTTACGCTGGTCATTGGCAACATCATCATATTCCAGCAGCTGCTTACGAATATCAAAGTTGCGACCTTCCACTTTACGCTGGGCTTTTTCGATGGCATTGGTCACCATGCGGTGTTCAATGGCTTCACCTTTTTCCATGCCCAGGGCTTTCATAAAGTTCTTGACCCGCTCAGAAGCGAAAATCCGCATCAGGCTGTCTTCCAGAGACAGGTAAAAACGGGAAGAGCCCGGGTCACCCTGACGACCGGAACGGCCTCTTAACTGGTTATCAATACGCCGCGACTCGTGACGCTCGGTACCGATAATATGCAAACCACCGGCTTCAAGCACCGCCATGTGGCGTTTCTGCCAATCCGCTTTGATCTGATCAATTTGCTCCTGGGCCGGGCTATCCAGCTCAGCAACTTCTGCCTTCCAGTTACCGCCCAGCATGATATCGGTACCACGGCCCGCCATATTGGTGGCGATGGTGACCGCACCGGGGCGACCAGCCTGGGCGATGATATCCGCTTCTTTCTCATGGAATTTGGCATTCAGTACCTGGTGAGCAATGCCCGATTTATCAAGAGCTTTGGACAGATGCTCAGAAGAGTCGATAGACGCCGTACCCACCAGAACCGGACGCTCGGCTTTCACCGTTTCCTTGATATCTTCAATAATGGCGTCGTATTTTTCCGCGATCGTCAGATAGACGAGATCATTGCCATCCTGACGAACCATCTCCTTGTGGGTAGGAATAACAATCACGTCCAGACCATAAATCTGACGGAACTCGAACGCTTCGGTATCGGCGGTACCGGTCATGCCGGACAGCTTGTCATAATTCCGGAAATAATTCTGGAACGTTGTGGAAGCCAGAGTCTGGCTCTCAGCCTGAATACGCAGCCCCTCTTTCGCTTCAATCGCCTGATGCAGACCTTCCGAGAGACGACGGCCCGGCATGGTACGACCGGTATGCTCATCCACCAGCAGAACTTCATTATTCTGAACAATGTATTCCACATTGCGGTTAAACAGCACATGGGCTTTCAGGGCTGAGTTCGCATGGTGCAGCAGGTTCAGGTTGTTGGAGGCGTAAAGGCTTTCCCCTTCCGGCAACAAGCCTTCCTGTTGCAGCAGCTCTTCAATAAACTGATGGCCCAGTTCATTCAACTCAACCTGGCGGGTCTTCTCATCGACTGAGTAATGACCGGTAAGTTCAACGGCATTGGGATCCTGATCTTCAGGAATGGGCTCCTGCCGTTGCAGCCTGGGAACCAGCTGATTCATCTTTTTATAAAGTTCTGAGGAGTCTTCAGCCGGACCGGAAATAATCAGCGGTGTTCTGGCCTCATCAATCAGAATCGAGTCAACCTCATCGACAATGGAGAAGAAGAGGTCACGCTGGAAGCGATCTTCCTTCCGGAAGGCCATATTGTCACGAAGGTAGTCAAAACCAAACTCGTTATTGGTTCCGTAGGTGATATCCGCCTGATAAGCCTGACGCTTCTCTTCCGGATCCTGCTGCGGAACAACAATGCCCACGCTCATCCCCAGAAACTCATAGAGCGGGCGCATCCAGTTCGCATCACGACGGGCCAGATAATCATTCACGGTAACCACATGAACGCCCTGACCGGGAATGGCGTTCAAATAAGCAGGCAGGGTGGCCACCAGTGTCTTACCTTCACCGGTGCGCATCTCGGCAATGCGCCCTTCATGGAGGGTCATGCCACCAATAAGCTGGACATCAAAATGACGCATGCCCATCACCCGCTTGCCCGCCTCACGAACCACAGCAAACGCCTCAGGCAACAGGTCATCAAGGGTTTCGCCTTTGTTGAAGCGCTCGCGAAA
Source organism: Endozoicomonas sp. ALC013 (assembly GCF_049310205.1). NCBI lineage: Bacteria > Pseudomonadati > Pseudomonadota > Gammaproteobacteria > Oceanospirillales > Endozoicomonadaceae > Endozoicomonas > Endozoicomonas sp. ALC013. The sequence continues at coordinate 32,290 of NZ_JBLYNS010000034.1, forward strand.
CTCTCCGGTTTTAGCCTTCAGCTCATCGTCGCTCAAAGCCGCCAGGCTTTCTTCCAGGGCATTGATTGATTTGACAATCTTACCCATCCGTTTCAGCTGGCGGTCATTCCGGCTACCAATAACTTTCTTAATTAACGAAGCAAACATAAGTTGTTAACAGTCTCACACTCTGTTTCCGGAGCTGTCCTCCTACCGACAAATCCGGGCCGGAGCAGACAAGCGCACAATAGTCCAACATTCTATGACAATCACGGCAAAGTCTCACCTATATTAGCTGTATTTCTGTGCTGTCCATTAAGCTGAGTCGGTAAAAAATATTCAATGCTTTCAAGCTGCTTTAGATTTTGCACTGGCATTGAACTGACGGCATACTGGTGCGCCTGAAAATCTGATCACCCCTTTGGCAACAGAGCTCAGAAAAATCTCAATCAGGGTGGCGAAAGACAGCAAGAGACATACCCTTATGATTTACAATTCAATTTTAGAAACAATCGGCCAGACTCCCATCGTTAAAATCAATCGCCTGGCACCGGCACACGTCAACTTCTACGTGAAGGCCGAGTACTTTAACCCTATGGCCTCTGTAAAGGACCGATTGGCATTTGCCATCATCAACGACGCCCGGCAAAAGGGTGAACTTGAAGAAGGCCAAACCGTCGTAGAAGCGACCTCCGGTAATACAGGTATCGCCATGGCCATGGTGTGTGCGGCATTGAACCATCCTTTTGTGGCGGTTATGACCGAAACATTCTCTGTTGAGCGTCGCAAAATCATGCGTGCCCTGGGTGCCAAAGTTGTACTGACGCCGGCTGCCGAGCGTGGTACCGGCATGGTGCGGGTTGCCAAAGAGTTGTCCGAGAAAAACGGCTGGTTCCTGGCTCGACAGTTTGAAAACGAAGCCAATCCTGAATATCACCGAAACACCACCGCCCCTGAAATTTTGCAGGATTTTGCCGGCAAGCGGCTGGATTATTTTGTCAGTGGCTACGGCACTGGCGGTACCATCACCGGTGTCGGTGAAGTACTTAAGGCTGCCCGCCCAAACATCAAAATCATCTGCACCGAACCTGCCGGTGCGGCATTGCTCAGTGGCAAAGAGTGGGCACCGCACAAGATTCAGGGTTGGACGCCGGATTTTATCGCCCCGGTCCTTAACCGTGACGTCATTGATGAAGTATTGCCAGTTAATGACGTGGTTGCCCGTGATACCGCGCTTGAGCTGGCCCGCAAAGAAGGCATCTTCTGTGGTATCTCTGCCGGTGCAACGGTTGCGACTGCACTTGAAGTGGCTGAAACTGCACCTGAAGGCTCTACCATTCTGGCCATGTTGCCGGATACCGGCGAACGTTACATGTCTACTTTCCTGTTTGATGATATAGCCGAAGGCTCAGACGACGAAGTACTGGAAACTTTAAAGTAATACTGTCTTGAGTTATTCGATACAGAACCTCGAAGACGGCTCCAGCCTGTTTACAAGTACGGAGCCGTTCACCCTTGCCAATGGCCGGGTATTGGAACACTGGCAGTTGTGTTACGAAACGTTCGGCCATTTGAATAAGCAAAGGGATAATGTTGTTCTGATTCATCATGCCTTGAGTGTCGGGCCCCATGTCGCTGCCACTAAAGCCAATCCGAAAAAGGGTTGGTGGCAGGCCATGGTGGGACCGGGCAAAGCGATTGATACCGACAGGTATCATGTTATTTGCATCAACAATTTGGGCAGTTGTTTTGGTTCAACCAGTCCGGTGACCACTAATCAGGTGACCAGCAAGCCCTGGGCAGGGGACTTTCCGGAGGTGATGATGGAAGACATGGTGCACAGTCAGAAGTTATTGCTGGACCACCTCGGCATTGAGAGACTGTATGCCATGATCGGTAACTCAATGGGCGCTATGGTTTCACTGACCTGGGCAATTGCTTACCCCGATTCGGTGCAAAGGTTACTGTTGACCAGTTCGTCCTATAAGGCATATCCGGCCAATATTGCTAACCGTCGGATCCAGCAGGAATCGATTCGGCTGGATCCGGCTTTTCAAGATGGCAATTATGAACCGGATGCCCAGCTGAATGGATTTCGATTGGCACGAAAGCTTGGGCTTTATACTTATCGTAACGCCGCCGAATGGAACCGACGCTTCAATAGTTTCAACAACATCGGTATGCGTGATGATGAAATCAACAGCTATATGGATTATAACGCCGATCTGTTTTGCCGCAGCTTCGATGCCAATTGCTATTTGGTGCTGACCGCCGCAATGGACCGATATGATGTGACGCAACAATACGAATCGCTCGCAGCCACTTTCGGCAGAATCACCGCTAAAACCACAGTAATTTCGGTAGAGAGTGATATTCTGTTCACTCCGCAACAACAGCAAGAGCTGTACCAGGGTCTGCTAAAGGGACGGGTGGACTGTCACTATATCAATCACCCCTCCCAATATGGCCACGATGCCTTCCTGGTAGAAACCGGAGCCTTCGATCGCTACCTGCGGGTATTTCTCGACTGAAAGCTGAAGTTAAAGAATACCCGCCCTGAGCAAGAAAAAAATCAGCCTTAAATTCTACTTACTTGCTCTGTAGATATATCTCGAAGGGTCCTGAGGCTTGCCATTTTTCAAAACCTCAAAGTGGACATGTGGTCCGGTTGACCGCCCGGAACTGCCCATTTTGGCAATGGCCTGCCCTCTGGTGACAATATCACCGACCTTGACCAGGTTTTCATCATTGTGGGCATAACGTGTCAGATAACCATTGCCATGATTGACCTCCACCAGAAGCCCAAAGCCTGAGCGGGTGCCTGACCAGACAACAACACCTGCCGCCACGGAAATAATGTCTGAGCCGCGCTTACCGGCAAAATCCACACCATTATGCCAGGCACCCTTACCGGTAAACGGGTCGGTACGGCGACCATAACGGGAAGAGAGCCAGCCTTTTCTGACGGGCAACCCCGCCAGAAATGCATCGTCGTGAAGGGTTCTGTTGGCAATAAGATTATCCAGAAGGTCCAGCTGTTCTTCGCGGTTATCGATCTGATCCGCCAATTGATCAATAGCCTCAATCAGACTTACCTTGCTGTAGGCTACTTCTGCTTCAGCAAACTCCTGAGGGCCACCCAGTGCAGGCACTTCATTGAAGTCAAACTCACCGTCATCCAGTTTTGCCTTGCTGGTAAGGCGTTCGCCAAGGGCATCCAGTCGGGTCATACGCCCCTGAAGTTCAGACAGCCTGAGCATCAGGGCATCCAGCTGGTTTTGTGCCTGCTGACGAACCAGGCCAAGATCCTGTTGCTGTGTATCCAGAACCTGTTTCCAGTTTTTAACGCCCTCACTGGTTAACATGTGCTCCTGGTTATTGGTCAACCAGGCATACATTGCGCCACCACCAACGGCCATGGAGAGCAAAAAAGCACAGAAAAACAGAACCCCTACCCGTTTTCCACTTCCGGAATAAGTTCGGGTTCGAGAATGATCCTGGTTAACAACAATAATTTTCATCAGCAACCCTTAATGCCAAACCCGCAGCATATCTCCACTATTGTATTTCAGGAGCATGCAAAATACAGAACCAGAGGACGGATTTCCCCACTTCTACAGCTACGCTCGTCTACATCCCACTCTGCCTAGGAGCCACCTGATACTGATGTTATCGTTATAAAACGGTATTTTTTAATGCGGTCAACGACAGTTCAAGGTCAAAAAAACAGTACTCTTGAACAACATGCACTTATCAGAAACCAGTTCGGGATAAAGACTTTTTACTTAGAAAAAAGGCCACTATTATATTGTGGCCTGATTCAAGACTAAAATTGTCCAGCCTCGCAAAAAATCACGTAACAGATCAGCATTAATTCAAAAAGCAGTCATCAGGCCGTTACAGCAACGGGCTTCTGATAGGAGATCGGAGAAACCTCAGCCTCTTCGAAAGTCACTATCTCCCATAATTTCTCATTGGCAAGCAATGTTCTAACCAGTTTATTGTTAAGTTCATGGCCAGATTTATGACCGATGAACTGACCAATCAAACTATGCCCCAGCAAATAAAGGTCGCCGATCGCGTCCAGCATCTTGTGCTTGACAAACTCATCGTGATAGCGGAGGCCATCTTCATTGAGAATTCGGTACTCATCGACAACAACCACATTATCCACGCTGCCGCCAAGGGCCAGATTTTGGGAACGCAGGTACTCGACATCACGCATAAAACCGAAAGTACGGGCCCTGCTGACTTCCTTCACAAAAGAGGTACTGGAGAAGTCAATCGACGCTGTCTGGGAGCGGCTTTTGAAAACAGGATGATCAAAGTCAATGGTGAAACTTACTTTGAAACCGTCGTATGGTTTGAAGGTTGCCGTTTTATCCCCATCCGTCACCGTCACAGCTTCTTTGATGCGAATGAACTTCTTGGGCGCATTCTGCTCCTGGATACCTGCGGACTGTAGCAGGAATACGAATGGACCAGCGCTGCCGTCCATAATGGGAACTTCGTGGGCACTGACCTCAACGCAGGCATTATCAATACCCAGCCCGGCCAGGGCGGAGAGAAGGTGTTCAACAGTGTCAATTCGGGTGCCGTCTTTATGCAAAGACGTGCACAGTGTCGTCTGCCCGACATTCAGGGCATGTGCCGGAATTTCAATGACCGGGTCAAGGTCTGTACGACAGAAAATGATGCCGGTATCTACAGGAGCAGGCTTAAGAGTAAGGTAAACCTTTTCACCGGAGTGAAGGCCCACGCCCGTAGCACGAATAATATTTTTCAGTGTACGCTGTCTGATCATGATAACGCTGTTCCGCGACCTGAAAGGTCCCTGTTATTTGGATGCAACGTCACATTGTAACAAAAGTAACAATTGAGACAAGTTCGCATTTATACGCCCTGATTAATCCGCCTGACGCCTCAGAAATGCCGGTATATCGAGGTAATCGACACTATCTCCGGTCGCCACCGCTGCCCGTTTACCTTCTTCCCGCGGACTCACTTCCTCTTCCTCCTTCTTTTTGTCACGCAACAGAGGAGAAATGTCCAGCCTGCCATAGTCAGGTGTGCCGTCTTTGTTTTTTGGCGGTGCTTTTTCAACCACCTTCAACTGTTCCCTGGCAACGCCGCCAGCACCAATACCGGTTGCCACGACAGTTACCCGCAGCTCGTCCGTTAATTCCGAGTCAATAACAGTACCGATAACAACGGTTGCATCGTTAGACGCAAACTGACTTACAACGTCGCCTACCTGGTTGTACTCACCAACGGTAAAGTCAAGGCCGGCAGTAATGTTAACCAGAACACCCTTGGCTCCCTGCAGGTCCACGTCTTCCAGCAGCGGACTGCGGATGGCTTTCTCGGCTGCCTCTGCAGCACGGCCGCTACCCGTGGCAACTCCGGTACCCATCATCGCCATACCCATTTCTGACATCACTGTGCGAACATCGGCAAAGTCAACGTTGATAAGACCATCACGGGTAATCAGTTCAGAAATACCCTGCACCGCACCCAGCAGAACATCATTGGCAGCACCAAAGGCATTGAGCAGACTGACATCACTGCCAAGCACTGGCAGTAACTTTTCATTGGGAATGGTAATCAGCGAATCCACATGTTCCTGAAGCTCTTTAAGACCTTCTTCGGCAATCGCCATTCTGCGCTTGCCTTCAAAACCGAATGGCTTCGTGACCACGGCCACGGTCAGTGCGCC
>NZ_JBLYNS010000035.1:0-37554 GCF_049310205.1 Endozoicomonas sp. ALC013
AGAAGAGTTCCTACAAGGGCTGTGATATGCATTAAGAAGGTCTTGAAACTGTTGGGACTGCATCACAGAATCTCCCATTTCAGGGCTTTACGACAGTTTAGACTCATCGCCCCTTAAGGAAAACATAGCCTCCTACAAGGATAAACCAGTTGCCCTGACACAAGCATTTTACGGTTAAAATGGCAACATACGCAGGTTAAATGGGCGCTTACCCCGGAACCGTCCCTTACAGTTATCCTCTTTATTGGCTTTTCAGGCTGATTTCTTAGTTGTGAACTCGCGGTTCAGGGAATAATAAGAAGAGGGCCGAAGACCTCTTTTATAAGTAGTTGGCCAAATGGAATCGTATATTTCTGGCTAAGTGGGCAGTTGCTATGCAAGGCGCAACGTAGGGAGCATAGCCGTAGCTATGTGACCGTAGTTGCAACGCCGCAGAGTGACTGACAACTTAGTCAGAAATATATGATTTCATTTGGTTAACTACTTACTACCAGATGATATCGTTACAAGTCTTGATAGCATCTTTCCGTTGTTCGCGGGACATTTCCTTAGGCTTCTTACGGAAGCCAAATTTGTTGGATACAACGGCCCAGTTCAAGGCAGCCTTATCACCGGCGAAGTTATGGTAGTAATCATCCGCCTTGGACTTGAAGATAGCCGCCAGGAGGGGGTTATCCTCCAGTCTGGCAATCTCCACGCACGAACGAACGCGGGTGTAGAGAGCCTTCTCAAGGCGAGGTGCATCCGCCATAGCCGTGGATGATACAAGCAGTGCAGCGATAATAAGCTTTTTCATTTAAAGCTCCTTAATAAGTTTGATAAGACGGTCGAAACCTTCGTTATTCTTGAATTGTTCCAGAACCAGTAAAAATCCCTCGTCATTTTATAGGATGAAAATTCAAACGAAATAAGTTGTAATACCAATAATAAAAAAGGAAACCCAAAGATTTTAAAGCCACGACAATCGTATTGGGTTCGCTAAAAGATCACTGTCTATTTCAGGATAACTCCCGACTCAGACTCGCTCTGGAGGTTTCCTGTCTGTTGGAAAAAAGCTGACCTGGGCATTATCTGTACCGCTGGCGTAATCGTTCAAGTCGCTGCATTTTCGCCTTTATCTCTGTCGATAGAGCCCTGGTGGAGTCGATCTGTCGTGAACGTGCCTCAATGCAAAGCTGCCAGCTATTCAGCAATTGCCAATGAAACATTGCCCGATTGATGACTTGTATGCCCGTATAGTATGACCCGGTTTGAGTATTTTGGGCCACTGTCGCACTGCCTGCGGTATCCAGTGTTTCGATTAATCGATTATGTTTTTCCAGTACTTCAAGCTGACGACGGATAGCACTCAGTCGCTGTTGATGTTGTAGCTCTTCAAGATGGAGTAAGCGGTTAATCATTTTTTTGCTGATGGCCATGACGAAGTCCGGAAATTAACGCCTTTAACTGCTGAACACTGTCTTCTAACGTCTCTCGCTCTTTGATATTTTGCTGCAAATAGCCAAGCATACCCGGCTCTGCAGCCATGGCCATATCCATATCAGCGTCATTACCCGGTTGATAGACCCCCAGTAATTTTAATTCACTCCCTTCACGGGCTTTTTCTAACAGTCGTCGGAAGGTCAACGACATCTTGAGGTGCTCTTCGGATACGGATTGCGGCATCGTCCGGCTGATGGAGGTCACCACGTCAATGGCTGGATAGTGTCCGGAGATTGCCAGAGCATGGCTGAGTACCAGGTGACCGTCCAGGATGGCCCTGGCGGATTCACCAATGGGGTCCGTATCTTGTTCCCCTTCCGTCAGAACGGTGTAAAAGGCCGTTAATGAACCACTTGATTGATAGCCATTGCCAGCCCTCTCAACCAACCGGGCAATCCTGTTAAAGACTGAGGGTGGGTATCCCCTGGCTGCGGGTGGTTCACCGGTAGCCAGGGCAACCTCCCGGCGGGCCTGGGCATAGCGGGTCAGGGAGTCCATTAATAACAGGGTATGATGTCCGGTATCCCGATAGTACTCGGCAATACGGTGTGCCACCAGCGCGGCTCGCAGCCGCATTACCGGTGAATGGTCGGCAGGGGCGGCAACAACAACGGAGCGCTGAAGACAGTGGTCATTGATATTCTGGCGGATAAAATCGCCAACCTCTCGTCCCCTTTCGCCAATCATGGCCAGTACCACAATATCGGCGCTGGTATTTCTGGCAATCATGCCCAGCAGTGTACTTTTGCCAGAGCCGCTCCCGGCAAACAGACCAATACGTTGTCCTCTGCCAATGGTCAGTAATCCATTAATAGAACGTACACCGACGTCTAATGGTGTGGCAACCGGGCATCGTTGCAGTGGGTTAATAGGAGGACTATGAAGGCGGATATTAGCGCTGCCTGTGGGCTTTGCCTTGCTGTCCAGTGGTCGGCCGACACCGTCAATAACCCGCCCCAGCAAGGCGTCGCCCACCACAATAGATGAATTATCCCCCATCGATGTGACTCTTGCGCCGGGGGATAATCCGTCATGGTAGTCAATCGGCATCAGCAGCAGCGTATTTCTGTCAAAGCCAACAACCTCGGCTTCTACAGTAAGACCATCACTGCCCTGAACCAGGCACCGCTGACCGGTTTGCATCCTGCAGCCCGCCACCTCCATAATCAGTCCGGATGCCTTGATCAGCTGTCCTGACAACCGCTGAGGTGTCAACAGGGTGACCTGTTCTCCGGCCGACATCAATTGTCGGATTAGCCGGTCCCAGAGATCGGTTCTGGTATTGTCGGTTCTTTCAACTGGAGGGGAAGGAAGTGTCGAGAGGGGCACGCTGGCATCAACCATTCATTAATAACTGTTCATGCACCGTATCAATGCAGGCCATAACACGACTTTCCACCGTCGCATCAACTTCGCCATAATCGGTAATAAGACGACATCCGCCTGCTGTCAGACGGTCATCCTCCTGAATGGACCAGCCTTCGGGTAACTGTTTGACAATGTTGTCTATCAGAAGACGATCCACCGGATTGATCACCAGATGCCCCCCTTTAATATCCGGAAGCATGGTCAGAGAGTCGGTAACCAGTTGCTGTAATGACTCCCGCGAGGTCGCAAGTTCATGGTTTACTACCTGCCTGACCACTGTGCTGATCAGTTCGCTCAGCGGCTGGCCTAAATGCAGCAGGGTCGATTGATGCAGGTTGTACAACTCATTCCAGAGGCTATTCATCAGAGCCAGCCATTGTTCCGCGCGTTCTTTCTGCTGTTGTTGTGATTCATGCAGTCCGGCCAGGTGTCCGGCTTCAAAGCCATTCTGATAGCCATCCTGGTAGCCGTCCTGTAAACCATGTTGCTGGCCTTCAGCATACCCGGCGTCTTCTGCTCTGCGACGATGGTCAAGTTGCCGTTTCCGGTTTCTTCGAACGATCTCACGCAGCATTTGGAAATTACTGGTTGGTTTTTGAGCAGGAGTCCCGTGGCCAGTGCCTTGGTCCTGTTGATAACAGGACGGTGGAAACTGATAGCGATGGATGCAGGGCTGCTCAGGTTCTGAGAACTCATCCCAGGGCAATCCGCCGTCCGATGGAGTCCCACTATTATGGGAATGGGTACGGGTCTTATTCCGGTCAGCAAAGTGCATTTCAGCGCTTTGCCTTAATGCTGTGGTCTTGATCATCGGGTTACTCCAGCATTACTTCATTACCACGGGGCATTTCAATCTCTCCGCTTTTCAACAGATCGTCCATTACCTGCACCACTTTCTGCCTTGCCTCTTTGACTTTACTCTGTGGAACGGCACCTAATGCCTCTATTTCTTCCCGCAGGTAGTTGGCAGCTCTTTTGCCCATGGACTGGTAAATATGTTGACGAAAATCATCCGTTTCTCCTTTAAGCGCCATGGTTAAATCCAATGGATCAACACTGGTAATGAGTCTGGCAACATTATCTGTTGAAAGATCGATGATTTGGGCAAATACCAGCATTTGCTCTTCTATTCGCACCGCCATGGCACTGTCAGATTGCTTCAGGTTGAGAAGAACCTGGTCCCTTGATTCACTGTCAAAAAGATTCAGAATGTTAGCGACTTGCTGCTCACCGTTAACGGGCAGAAAGTGGTCAATCGCCTGTTCATTAAGGAAAGACTGCAGAAAGGTTACAATGGCCCGCAGAGATGTCTGGGACAAGCTGCCAAGATGGGCAATCCTTTCCAAAATACCCTGCACCCGTTCCCGGGGAAGCAGGTTAATGACATCCGAGGCCTGATCCGATTGCAGGCAGGCGAGCACTGCCGCCTGAAACTGCTCCGGTTCATCCCTGATCATGGTCGCCAGAAGTTCCGGCTTCATTAACTGCAGCCCGGTCAGTGGTTCCCGGTGGCTGCCAGGCGGGTTTACCAGACAGCGAGCCTGTTCTTTACCCAGTGCTTTTTGCAGGACCTGCCGCATCTGGATCTGATAATCACCCAGCAATAAACTGACATTGGCGTAAGACTGCTCGAACTGATTCAACATCATCATCAGCTGGTCACGATTCTTTACCCGTATTTTTTCAGAATATTGGCTGATGACTCTTATTTCGCCCGGTGTTAAGTGTTTTATCACGTTGGCGGCCGCCTGCTCACCGAGCAATAACAGAAAGACAGCAGCCTCCTCCCCGGAGCAATTGCTACCGGGCAGGCTCTGTGCGGAGCTGACAGGTTGCCCTGTTTGCGGCTCAGCCATTGGCGTGATTCCTGTTGATCCACTCTTTCAGTACGGCAGCGACTTTTTCCGGCTCATTCTGGGCCAGCTCCTGGTATCGGGCGACCTGCTCCTCCAGAGTGACCGGAGTCCGATCAGTGGGGATGTCACCATCGGCCACTGTTGACCTGAACTGATCCGCCATGGTGGAGACGGTGGTACTGTTACTGCCTGTCGGCCCGGGTGACGACAATAAGACTTCCCGTAAAAGCCTTCGACAACCCAATACAATTAACAGAAGGAGTGCCACCAATACTATCAATTGAATCACTTTGATACCGAGGTCAAGCCAGCGATGGAAGCTCTTCTGGTCGCTAGTGGTCAGGGGCGACGGAGTACTGGCAAAAGGGAGAATGGCGAGGCTGACGGCATCTCCCCTGGAGGCATCAAATCCTGCCGCTTGTTTGATCAGTGTCGTCAATCTTGCTTCACTGTCCTGTACCATTGTTTCGGGTTTTAACCTGCCGTCGTCAATGACCACGGCAATGGTTAATCGCTTGAGTTGACCGGGGTATCGGGTTTCGTTGCTGATCTGGCGGCTGACCTCATAATTACGAATCACTTTCTGTTTACCGACTTCTTCCTGACCGGGTTCAGGTGCTTTTGTCCCGGGTGCAGGAACTGCAGGTGCCTGGCCGACAGGGGCTGGTTTGTTCAGCAAAAACGGTGTACCGGACTCCATCGATTCGCTTCGTAAAACAATGTTTGGTTCAAACTGCTCGGAATTTTGTTCTATTTTGTCGTATGTCAGATCAACGGCGACATCGACCCGGTAGTAACCCGGGCCGACCACCGCATCGAGAATTTTCGATAACTGCAGCTCCAGATGGCTTTCAATACGGGTTCTGGCCGTAAGATAGGCATGACCGGTGCCATCAGTGCCGGTGATCAGTGAATTGGCAATAGCCTGGCTGAGCAGATTGCCGTATTGATCAACGACCGTAACCTCCTGTTCACTAAGCGTGGCAATACTGCCGCTCACCAGACGCATAATACCTTCAACCTGATCCGGCTGAAGCCGCATGCCACTGTAGAGTTCCAGATACACCGACGCTTTGGCTGCCGGGCGGCTCCGGAAAAAGACACTCTGTTCAGGGACAGATAAGTGGACGCGGGCATAGCGAACCGAATTGATACCACTGATGGTTTCGGATAACGATGTTTCCAACGCACCCAGAAACTGCATTTGCTCAACAAAGTGACTGCTGCCCAGCCCCGATGGCTCCGGCATCCATGGCTGTGAGCCGGTAGCGATAATTCCCCCGGTGGCCATGGTCATACGTGCCTCTGAAAGCTGGTTAGCGCGAACCAGTAGCTGCCCGTCGTCCGGGTTGATTCGGTAGCCAATTCCCTGTTTATCCAGAATGTCGATGATGGCTGACATATTGTAGTGTTCGCCATAACCATACAAAGGGCGGAAGCCATGGTCATGCCACCAGAGGGCGGTATTAATCAGCACCGCTATCAGCAAGGCACTGGCCACCAGCAGTATCAGCAGTCTCTGGTTGGTTCCAGAGCCTGTGGGCGTTTCTTTCAATATTGCAGCAAACCAGCCATACAGCTGGTGCCAGTATTTTTTAAACGCCGCACTGATACCATCTGACGATTGCAGGGAGGTGTTTTTATCCACCGTTTTTGCCCACTCTTTTCTTTGCCCACCAGAGATTCTAATCAGCCCCGGGCCTGGATTTTCACGACAATCTCAGGGTATATGTAATAAGTAGTTGGCCATGGGGGATCGAATATCTTTGGCTACTCAGGAATAGTTCCTGTACGGACGCTCCCCGCTGCCTGCCACCCGCTGCCCGAAAAGCCGTAACCGCTTGCGCTTTTGCGGGCAGCGGGCGGCGACCTTTCCCAGACTGAGTAAAATGATGAAGCTATTCCGGGACAAATCCTTAATAGACGACTGCTTGATTAAATCTGCTGATTAAAGGTTTCATGATATCCTTCAACGATACGATTTCTGACCTGTATCAGCATACTCATGGTCTGGCTCGCTTTTTGAATCGACATCACCGTCTCAATCAGATTATCCTGCCCCGCTTCCAGTTCAGTCATGTGCTGCTCTGCTTGCAGCTGGGTATTGTTGGTATGGTTCAACAGGGTGGCAAAGACCCGATGAAAAGAATCAGGTTGCTGAGCGCTGGCATTGATGGGGATTGGCATGAACTCCGACAGAGAACCTGCCTGAAACGCACTGTCCAAAGACAATATTACTGGATTGGGCATTGATAATTTACTCGCATACTTGAGCCGTCGCTTATTACTTCAATACACTCAACACGATGTTTAAAAGCAATGTTTAAAAAATGTTCTGATAACCGGTTCAGTTTTGAACCCTCTTAAAGATAGATTGTTTACTGGTACTTGCCATGATTAATGAGGCAGAGAATCTTCAGATTCTTCCATCGGGCCAGTGATGGTATCTCTCACAAGGGTAACCTCAACCCGTCTGTTTTTATATCGTCCGGCAGCGGTCGCATTGTTGGCGACAGGGTAGCGTTCGCCATGGTAACGGGTAATGACCTTGACAGGCCGGGCAATCCTGGCGTCCTTCAGGTATTGATCCAACTGGTTGCGCACAGCATCAGCACGTTTTTTTGACAGCTCCAGATTTTGTAATCGGTCAATGGTCTCATCGCTGCCCGTGAAGGGCGTATTATCACTATTGCCGTCAATGGTAATTTCGCTGATGCTTTTATCCACCGCTACATAGCGTGCAGTATCCAATAACCACTGTCGTTGATATTTATTTAATAAAAACTCTCCGAGGGCATAATGAAGATTGTATTGATGCAACTGCTGGAAGTTTCTGGGCAGCAGGCTGGTTATGCAGTCTGACATTTTTTCCATCGCTGGCAACATACCCACCGTGGGAATTCTGACTTCAATGGCATTACTGCTGTTTTCCGACGATTTTTTAACCATATAAACCGAGAGATAACTGCGACTGTCAAGCAGGTCAAGCAACTGCCTGACAGGCAGTTGCAGTTTCAGTTCAAGACCTTTCACCGGAACATTATCGGACAAATAATAATCAGTAATCTGGAGTTTTTGGCCGTATCTGCCTGGTGTGCTTTCGTCTGATGCGCTTTCGAAAGAGTCTTTAGAGGAATATTTCGAGGAATGATTGCGCCCCCATGGCTGGGGCCTGATCCAGACCTCTACTGACTCCGGCCGTGTTGGGAACAGCGAGGTTTCCAGCTCAATAGCCTGCTGGTGTCCCGCTTCAGCGATAATGGCAACGCCGCCAAATAACGGCACCTTCTGATATAAACGACATTTAAAGTGTTTTTTTTCATGTAGTTGCCAGTCAACATCATCCATCACTACATCATAGAGGCTGGCAGAATAGAGGCTGGCAGAGACTGGCGAATGAAGCAGCATCAACAATAATGCCCGGGTTATCAGGAAAACAGGGTTAGTAAGCAGTAATGACAGTAAAAAACTAATCTGTTTCATAGCACATTCATATCACAGGGTTCTGTCCGGCAGGATGGAAAAAAAAACAGTATGAACTACTTTTTCAGGAGGCTGCTGACGGGAAAGTATCGAATGCCTTCTACAGAGTTTAGTTCCCCGGGTCGTGGTGTGGAGCACAATTTGGCGAATAGCAGTGTGGCGAATAGCAGCAGTGATTCGGGGCTTTTGCAGCGAAGTTATCTGCATCAGATGTCCCCTTCGGTATTGCACATGACAAAGAAGCTGGAGACGCTTTCACAGTCATGTCCTGAGCAGATGCTGAAGGCTTTGGAGGAAATTATAGACAGCCCGATGATTGGTGCCCGCTGTCACTTCAATGGTGATGTTTATACGACGATTAAACAATTACAGCAGTTGCCCAGACAAACACTCTACCGTTTTCAGCTGCCGTTTGGTGATCAGCATTTTTCCAAGGCAATTTGCCGTGAATCCAGCTTTGCATTCTTACTGTTAGATCCGCAGCTGCCGGACTTTCTGACGGTCCTCTGCTTTGGTGGCAGCCTGTCTTCGCTGGCTTCCGGGGCTGAGGATTATGCACCTGACGGCTCTTCATCTGACGGCTCTTTAGCTGACGGTTCTCCCCCGGCTTTTACCAGAGAGTTCACAAGAATTGGCAAACAACTTCTGGATCAGGTGGCCAGTGCGCTGGCAGAGGTCTGGATGGCGCTTTGTGCGGCTTATTGCTCAGTATCAGATACTGGCTTTTCTTCTTTGGCTGAACGGATGGGCGCTCAATGGATGGGGGGATCACGGATAACCCCCGTGTTATTCACGGATGACTGTCTGCTGAATCAGTTTGATCTTGAGTTTCATGACCCGGCTTACGCTGACTCGCCATGGTTAGTCCCTGTTTGCTTCTATACCCCGGTCAATGCTTTTACCAGTGCCATGGTAGAGCAGGGTTCAATGGCTGACAGGGAAACGTGTTCAAAGCCGTCATGCCGGGATCGTATCGTGCGGTTTCTTGGCAAAATCGAAGTTGATATTACTGTTGATCTTGAGCCACTGTTTTTGCCGATGAGCAAATTATGTGATCTGAAAGTTGGTGATGTTCTATCGATACCCCATCCAGGAAAGTCACATATAAGCGTGGAGAACTCTCTCCTGTTTCGAGGAACTACAGGGCAGCATAGAGGTCACCTTACCGTGCGAATCAATGAGTGTTTAAGAGGAGAGAACAGTCAGTGAACGACTTAAGATCATCAGTTGATGAAAAGCCCTTAGCTGATGAAGAGCCCTTAGCTGATGAAGAGCCCTCAGCTGATGAAAAGCCCTCAGCTGATGAAAAGCCCTCAGCGGTTACTAATCCAGAATCATCGTACACTACAAGAGAAGTCTTGCCGTATGAATCTTCTGATCAACCCGGGTTGAGTGGCTCTGATGAACAGCCTGTGAATGAGGTTGAGGCCGACAAATCAGCAGGCGTTCCTGAAGAGTATGATCATAATGAAGCAGACCATAAGACGTCAGAGTCGTTAGAAGATGGTCGTGCGGAACCAGTGACAGCAGACAATGCAGAGCCCGATTCCCATGAACAACCTGATGAACAGCCTCTGGCCAGGCTTACTTCGTCCAACCTGGGGCTTGTCGAGTCTGTAGAAGTCACTATGACCCTGAATGTCGGCAGCAAACGTATGACCATTGCCGATATTCTCAGCCTGCAACAAGGGTCTGTCGTCAGTCTGAACCGTCGGGAATATGACCCTCTGGATGTCTTGATTAACGGGGTATTATTTGCCCGTGGCGAAGTCGTTCGGACAGGGGAGTATTATGGCCTGCGCATTCTGGAAATCCTCTGATATTGATCTTTTGTCCGGTGTTTCAGGTATTCCTGTTTATGTCCGCCTTCTCTGGATACCCGTCACGCTGCTGATTTTACCCGCAGTATCCGAGGCATCGCTTCAGTTGCCGTTGTTATCCGTCACCTCCGGTGATAACCAGCAGGATTACACGGTTAACCTGCAGATTTTTTTAATATTGACGGCACTGGCTTTTCTCCCCGGGCTGCTGATGGTAACCACCAGCTTTACCCGGGTATTGATTGTTCTGGCCATACTTCGTCAGGCTCTTGGGCTGCAGCAAACACCACCTACCCGGATTCTGATTGCCGCAGCACTGATCCTGACGGCATTCATTATGAAACCGGTATTTAACGAGATCCGGGAACAGGCAGTGGAACCCTACCTGGCAGAGCGAATGCCATTTCGGGAAGCGATAGAAGTCGCGGGACTGCCGCTGCATCAGTTTATGCTGAAGCAAACCCGAAAGGTCGATATGGAGCAATTTTTAGTATTAGCCGGTGAAATTTCTCCTGTCGACGACAGCGGCGGTAAACCGGATGTGGTACCAGAGAATATTCCGTTTTCTGTACTGATGCCGGCTTTTTTAAGCAGTGAAATTAAAACCAGCCTGCAGATGGGGCTGATGATCCTGTTGCCATTTCTGGTTATTGACCTGCTGGTTGCCAGTATTCTTATGGCACTGGGCATGATTATGCTCTCGCCGATGTTGATCTCTCTGCCCTTTAAACTGTTGCTGTTCGTTCTGGTGGATGGCTGGGGTCTTATTATGGCTGGTACTATCAGGAGCTTTTCTACCTGAGAGGCTGTTTGGGAAAAGCTCGCCGCCCGCTTCCCGCAAGAGCACAAGCGGTTACGGCTTTTCGGGTAGCGGGTAGCGTCTGTAGAGTAGAAATGTGGAAGTTATTTCAGGGCAGTTCCTTACAACATGTTTTTTACGACGCGGGATACATAAATGTCACCTGATGATGCGGTCTACATGTTTGCCAGTGCGTTGCGGAGTGTTTCCTGGATGGCTCTGGTGCTGATTGCTCCCGGTCTTCTGGTGGGCCTGCTGATCAGCATTATCCAGGCGGCAACCCAGGTAACCGAACAAACCCTGAGCTTTCTGCCCCGGTTACTTATCACATTGTTAACGCTGTCACTGTCAATGCATTGGCTGGTTCAGGAATTAAGTGCCATCTTTAATGACTTTTTTGTTGCCATTGTGAATAGCCAGTGAGCATTATGGCACTTTCTGAGCTGTCACATCAGATTGTGCTTTATTTGCTGGTGTTCTGTCGTATTTCCGGATTTGTCATGACCTGTCCGCTGACCCGGGAGTGGTTACCTCTCTCAGCACGCTTACTGCTGGCTTTAGCACTGTCTGTGGCCGTCATGTTGCAACTGTCATCTGCAATGACTACCGATCTGTCACTGAGCCTTGTCCTTGCGGCCTGTTCTGAGTTTATTACCGGACTGTTATTTGGCGCGGTATTACTGATCTATTTCAGCGTGTTTACCCTCGCAGGGCATTTAACCGGCCTGCAGATGGCGCTGGGATTTGCAGAGCTGAGCGACCCTGCCAATGGCATCAGTGTTACCGTGGTTGCCCGTATCTATCAGGTTATGGCTCAGCTTCTTTTTGTTCTGATCAATGGCCACCTGCTGTTCTTTATGGTGGTTATTAACAGCTTTCATGCATTACCCATCGGGCATTTTCTGATGATTATCGACCGAGTACCAGCCCTGATCACCATGGCTGGCTGGATGTTCGGAGCCGGGCTGCTTATTGCTCTTCCCGCTATTGTCTGTCTGCTGATTGTCAATCTCACCTTTGGTTTCATGACACGATCAGCACCACAGATGAATCTGTTAACCCTCGGTTTCCCCATGATTGTTCTGGTCGGAATCGTACTGTTGAGCCTTAATATACTGCAGGTGCCTTATGTGGTCGAACAGCACATCCACTATGCATTGAAGACTCTTGGGTTTCTCCTTTCTGGTTAAGTGATGAATTCCGAACAGCAAGAACAGGGCAGTGAACCCACGGAGCAACCCAGTGAGCGGCAGAAAAAGAAAGCCCTGCAAGAGGGGCAGGTCTCCCGGTCAAGAGATCTGATGATTGCCATGCAGACCCTGGCCATTTTTTTACTGCTTGGCCATTCCCGTTATTTTGATCAGATCGATACCGTTATAGCCATGCTGGCACAGGTTGACGCACCATTGAGTGATGCCTCCGGAGCCCACGCATCAATCATGGACAGTTTGCAGACGGCATTTTCCGTATTTCCGTCGGTCATGATCACCATGTCCCTGGTGGTTGTAGTCAGTGTCACCGCTGGTGCCCTGATTTCCGGCCCCTTTATCTTCAGTGTGACCATCGTGGCAGCAAAAGCCCGGCGGATAAATCCGGTGGCAGGGTTGAAGCGGATCTGTTCTGTTCAGGGGCTGGCTGAGGTGGTGCGGGCATCATTAAAAACCCTGTTATTAGCCGTGGCGCTTTTTTTGATTATCCGCTACCGATTGCCAGAAATCATGGCACTGCGTAACTACCCTGTGCCGATGGCCGCAACCCGGGCACTAACGCTGTTATTGTCCACCGGACTGGCATTATCGGGTGTACTTATGGTCATTGCCGCTGGTGATGTTGTGTGGCAAAAACACCGCCTTCAGAAACAACAGCTTCTTACACGACAACAAGTCAAAGACAATCTGAAGAACGAAGATGGCTCACCACAAACCCGGCAGAGGATTCGACAGACACGGCAAAAACTGGCCGCAGTGACGCGCAAAAAAATGCTGGATGCTATCCCCGGTGCAGATCTTGTGCTGACCAATCCGGGCCATTTTGCGGTGGTATTGAAATACCAGCCGGACAGTTATCGGGCTCCAGTGCTGGTGGCCCGGGGGGTTGATCATATGGCAGAACTGATTATCAGTATCGGGCGCTCGGCGGGCAAGCCGGTACTGATTCAGCCCATGCTGACCCGGGCCCTGTATTATCATACTGACATTGACCAGGAAATTGCCCCGGATTTGTATCAGGCGGTGGCAAAAATCATGGTCTACCTTTATCAACTTGATCGTTATCGCACTCACCAAAGTACCTTCTGTCCCAGCTCACCCAATATACAGATACCTGAAAAATATCAGCATTCATCCAGCACAGGAAATCCATAATGAGCAGTACCGGCTTGTTCCTGCCGACTCCTTCAAAGGCTTCCCTATTGGCGACACCGCTGCTATTGCTGGTGGTTCTGGCCATGCTAATGTTGCCCATTCCCCCATTTCTGCTGGACTTCCTGTTCAGTTTTAATATTACCCTGTCGTTGATTCTGCTGATTCTTACCATTTACATAAACCGCCCCCTGGATTTTTCCCTGTTCCCGACACTGTTGCTGGTTGCCACTCTGCTGCGGCTGGCCCTGAATATTGCCTCAACACGGGTGGTGCTGATCAATGGTCATAATGGACCCTATGCGGCAGGCAAGGTGATTGAAGCTTTTGGCAGCGTGGTGATTGCCGGTAATTATTTTGTTGGTTTACTGGTTTTCCTGATTCTGGTGATCGTCAACTTTGTGGTTATTACCAAAGGTGGCAGTCGTATATCGGAAGTGACTGCCCGTTTTGTGCTTGATTCGATGCCAGGCAAGCAAATGGCCATTGATGCGGATCTGAACTCCGGCGTGATTGACCACAATGAAGCCAGGGTGAAACGGGAAGATATTACCCGTGAAGCTGATTTTTACGGGGCTATGGACGGTGCCAGCAAATTTGTCCGTGGTGATGCCATTGCCGGGTTGATGATTTTGCTCATCAATATTCTGGGCGGTGTGAGCATTGGCGTCTGGCAATATGACATGAGTGGTACCGAAGCCGTGCAGCTTTATGGACTGATGACTATTGGTGACGGGCTGGTGGCCCAGATCCCTTCACTGCTGCTATCCACCGCCGCCGCCATTATGGTGACCCGTATATCCGGGGCTGTGGACATGAACCAGCAGGTTCAACAGGAAATTATCGGACAACCCAGGGCGTTGATGGTCGCTGCTGCTGTATTGGTTGTGATTGGTCTGGTACCGGGTATGCCTCATGTGGCCTTTGTTATACCGGGCTTACTGATGATGTTGTTTATCTATCGACGTATATCCCTGGAAAGAGCGACTGAACGGAAAAATGCACTGGCTGGCAAAGGTGATAAAAGTGGCGTGGCATCAAAGGAGCGACTCACATGGCAGGATATATCGATCGTTGACCCCATTGGCCTGAATATTGGCTATCGTGTGATATCACTGCTGAGTCAGAACGCTGCGAATCATGTAACCAGTCATGTAACCAAAGGTGAATTGGCCAGTCAGATCAGGCACCTGAGACGGGAATTGTCGGAAAAATACGGCTTTCTGGTACCAATGATTCATATACGCGATAACCTGAATCTGGACCCGGACAGTTATTCTATTCAGCTGCATAATGTTGCCGTTGACCATTTTAAACTGCACCTGGATCAACTACTGGCCATTGCCATGGAGAATGCCCGGCCTCTGCCTTATGATCCTCCGGTCAAAGACCCCTGTTATGGGTTGACGTCTTACTGGATTCCAGTGACTGAACGGGAGGCATCATTACAGGCCGGCTATACCGTGGTTGACTGTGCCACCGTGATTACCACCCATGTCGGCAGAATGATCGAAAATCATATCGATGATCTCTTCGGGTTCGAAGAGACTCAGGGGTGGCTGACCCATCTCCGACAAATCTCACCGAAGCTATGCGACGAACTGGTTCCGGATAAACTGCCTCCGGGCCTATTGATGCAGGTTCTCAAGCGACTGCTGGCTGATAATATTTCGATTGCTGACAGCCCACGCGTTGCCGCTACATTACTGGCTGCTTCAGGGCCACAGCAGGATATTCTGACCCTACTGAGTCTGGTTCGTATCACCTTACGACGACAGATTATCGACCCACTGATCAATCATCAGGTTCTGCCGGAACAGCTTGTTGTGTTTACCCTGTCGCACGAACTGGAAAAAATGTTGTTGATGGCCAGAGAGCAGGCCAGACGGGATCCACAGTTTTCAGAAGAGTCTTTCGTTATCGAGCCCGGCCTGTCGATGCAATTGCAGAATAATATTCCGGAGTTGGTCAGTCAGGCCCATAACCAACAGGTAGAACCCGTACTGCTGGTTTCACCCCAGCTCTGGCCTCTGCTTTCCCGATACAGCCGCATCGCGCAATACCGCTCATTAACAATATTGTCGTTTCAGGAGATCCCTGATGATCTTCAGGTGGAAATTATCGGACAGCTGGGGTGAGATGATGTTGGGAGCATCAAAAAAATCCGGAGGGTCCATCAAAAAAAGGCTTATGGGAAGCTGCCATCAGGAATAACCGGGCAAACCCTTCAAGGGCTGTATCTTAACACCGTGAAGGTCTATCCTAGCGGCCAATTTATTGAATACGTTGGATTAACTGGTTATGCCCCTTTCTACCGAGGATCTCTCCAGACTGAAACAAAGCCTCTCCCGGGTTTCCAGTGAGTTGCCTCTGCCAGCCTTAAGAGAGGCCACAGAGCATCGGCAGGAGATCACTCCCATGCTTCTGCAGGCGCTGGAAGCGGTGAAAATACGTGGTCAGCGCAGCAGCTCATCGGCAAAAAGCCGTCTGGCACTTCATGCCCTTTATCTGTTAACGCAGTTTCGTGAGCCAGCGGCGTGGCCCATTGTTGTTGATCTGTTCAGCTCCATGAGTTCTGAACAGAATGTGGCGATTGGTGATGACTTTGATGAAGTGGTTTGTGATCGCCTGAGCCAGATTTTTGCCACTGTATGTCCCGGCGATATTCGCCCACTGCAGTCCATTATTGAAAACACCAGCATTGATGAATATGTCCGGGATGCCGCACTGGGAGCCCTGGTGGTCCGTTATCAACAGGGAGACCTGGAGCTTCAGGTGTTGACGACCTATCTGCATCAGCTGTATGAGTACGGTCTTGAGCAGGAAAAAAATCAGGTGTGGAATGCCTGGGTCCAGGCCTGCTACAACACCCAGCCCGAGTCTTTTATGATGGCCCTGAAAGACCTCTACGAAAAAGAGTGGGCGGATACCTATTACATCACCCTGGACGAACTGAAATTACGCTGCGGTGTTGCGCCGGAAGTGATTAATAAGTCAGTGATGAAGCAGGAAGGTGAGTTCTACTGCTATCTGGACGATGCTGTGGCGGCATTAAGGCAGTTGAGCTGCTATTCCGGAGAGGGCAACGAGCTGTTAACCAACCTGGAGAATATGGTGATCAATCAGACAGCACCAAAGCAGGGTGAACAGTCTCAGCGAGCATCGACGTTTACTTCATCACCCGCCGGTGTTGGCAGAAATGATCCCTGCCCCTGTGGCAGCGGCAAAAAATTCAAGAAGTGTTGTTTGCACTGATAACCAGTAGACGGTTTCAATGTCATTGATAGGTTTCCTCTATCAATGACTCCCAAACTCCGTTCGTCCTGAGCGGAGCCGAAGGGCGCTCAGGGTGAACGGAGATTGTATACCGGGGCATAGAGCGCAGAGCAGAAGCAAACCCGCAGGGCAAAAAAACGCCGGTACATTCCTGCAACCGGCGTTTTTATTGTTAGCTCAGGCGGCCATTAGCCCATCAGCTGAACAGCGTACTGTGGCAGACTTTTGGCCTGGGCCAGTATAAAAACCGGCCTGCATCAGCATCTGGCTCTTGGTCATGGAAGTGGTTTCCTGAGCGAAGATTGTTCGCATCAAGCTCATTGAAATGGTGTGCCAGTGCTGATGTCTGAAAGTGAAAATTTGCTTAGTGATATATTATTAACTATTAATTTAATACTTATTAAGTTATTTCAGAGCGATCAAATACCATGATGAAACTGACCACGCAGGGGCAGGTCACCATACCCGCCAATATCCGCAAAAGCCTTGGTCTTAAGCCCGGTGACCGGGTCAGCTTTCTGGAGAATGACCGTGGTGAAATCGTGGTTCAGAAAGTTGACGTTAAGTATTCCGACCCGGTAGAAAAAGCCGCCGACGATTTCAGTTTGTCCATGGGCGCTGACGAGCTGATGAAACTGCTGAGGGATGATCGCTGATGCCCAATCTGCTTATAGACACCTGTGTAATATTGGATATTCTGGATCGGGAAAGTCGCTGGCATAACTGGTCTAAAGATCAGTTCCGTCACCTTTCGAAGACCCATAGCCCAGTAATAAACCCCATTGTTTTTTCTGAACTCTGTGCAGGAATGGAATCTCCCGCTGTTGTTCTGCAGCTATTGAGCAGCCTGAGTATCAGCGAACAATCACTGAACCATGAGACCTTGTTTCTGGCCGCCAAAGCCTTTGTGCAATACAAGAAACGGGGTGGTACAAAAACCGGTGTATTGCCGGACTTCTACATTGGTGCCCAGGCCGCAGTATGCAGCTGGCCCCTTATCAGTCGCGACAAAGGGCGCTTTACCCGCTATTTTCCAACCGTTCAGGTTATCATGCCCGAAGCCATTAAATATAATTAATGTGAATTGGTGTCAGTAATTGTCCAGCCCCAACTGTGATTTACGACAGTATAATGAGTGGGTTTTGCATGCTAGGATGGCAGAATTTTTATATACGTCGCTATCTGGCTAGATAAGTTTGGCATAATTAAAGCAACCTGCTCCGTACTTGGTAGCAAGGCTACATGGGCTGTTTCGATATATGCGTACTTTGCACCTTGTAAAACAAGTGGTGCATATCAAGTCTTCCAACCTGAATCCGTGCCATTGGTGGTAACGCCCTCTACTAATCGGAGACTATTTCGTAGAACATCAGGCGTCACCTGAGCTTCGGAATGATGTTTACTGCAGACATTTTTGGCTTTTCTCTCTTACGTTAATTCAGGAAAGAAGAAACAGCGAGCCAAAATATGGATTATCAGGATGGCTATTACTGGTACGGTAAATTCAATGTGATTTGGCCGATGCGTTTTGGGACGGGAACTATCTTAGGAAATATTGTATGGCGTCCGATACTTACAACACTTTAAACCTCGGGCAGTTAATGCCCGAGTTCGACACTATTCTTAACGGATTCCCCAATACCGGAGCCGAACTCAGTGCCTGGTTTGTGGCGGTACTGCTGGGTTTAACCGTTCTGTTCTTGCTGATTTCCCTGCGACAGGTATTTTTAGCTCGTCAGCGGATTGAGTGGATTAACGATCTGTTAAAAGGACACACATCAGAATCCATTGCCAGGAACCGGCAGGAATTGATCGAAAAAGCACAGGAAACCAAGCATGAAGCTGGTCATCTCTGGCTGGAATTTGATGAAACCCTGATTGAAGACCAACACTTGGGCAGGGTTAATCTTTATAACACATATGACGCCGCCTATTTTTTCAACAACTCTACTCTGGCTGCCGGTATCACCGAAAGCCGGTTGCTGGCGGCAGTGCCCGGATTTCTCACTGCCCTGGGCGTTATCGGTACCTTTGTGGGGTTGCAGCTGGGTTTATCGGAGCTCAATATCGCCGGTGATGTATCCATTGAAGAAATGAAGGGCGGCATTGCCGGAGTTATTAACGGTGCCAAGTTTGCCTTTATGACCTCGGTCTGGGGTGTGGCGCTAAGTGTACTTTTTAATTTTATCGAAAAATGGATAGAGCGAATTGCCCGCTCCAAGGTCTCCGAACTTCAGAACCGTATCGATAAGTTATTCCCCCATATCACTGCCGAAAACCAGCTGCAACGGATTGCTGATGACAGCAAACAATCCCGGGAAAGTTTACAGGGTCTGGCTGAAAAGATTGGCGAGAAAATGCAGGAATCCTTGCTTCAGGTCAGCACGAATATTCAAACAGGCTTAGAAGAGAGCCTGGAAAAAATCATGGCACCCGCTATCAATAAGCTGGTCGATGAAACCTCGGATGGCAACCAGAAAGCACTGGAAAGCCTGGTTGAAAAATTCATGGACAGGTTTGGTGAACAAGGCACTCAACAGCGTGTAGCCATGAACCAGACTTCCGAAAAAGTGAATGCTGCCCTGGATGGTTTGAATACGTCCATGTCCGACTTTATCAGTAGACTGGAAGCGTCACAAAATGCCTCTGGTGAACGAGAAATAGAACTGGTTAATACCATCTCCCGGCAAGTCTCACAGCTGGTTGAATAGGGTGATGAACAAAAGCGGATGCTTACCGGATTTGTCAATGAGCAGCTTGGCAATATGACCACGGAATACAACCGGCGGGAAGAGGCAGCACAACAACGGGAGCAGGCCCTGGTTGAAAAAATCTCTACTCAGGTGGACGCCCTTGTCTCCAACGCTAAAGAGCAAAATCAAGCCATGGCTGAATTTGTGGACAGCAAACTGGGGGCAGTCAGTCAAACCTTTGCAACCCACCAGCAGAGTGCCGCCGAACGGGAAACAGAAAGCAACCGTATTTTTGTTGAACAGACCACTGCCATGAAAGCTGGCACAGAAAAACTGATGGAACGTGTTGAACGGGGTCTTCAAACTCAAATGAACGCATCCAGTCAGCTGCTTGAACAAGGCAGAGCCCTCCAAACCAGTATTGAAACCTCTGTTCGTGCCAGTGCTGAAGCTTCATCAAGCATGAAAGCCACAGCCACCGAGTTAAATTCTGCGGCCAGCAGCATGAATTTGTTTGGTTCCCATATCAGAGAGGCGGGTAATCAGCTCTCGGGCGCTGTTACCAGCGCAGTAGAAAGTACTAATGATCTTGCCCAGCAAAATCAGCTCAGCAGTGAGAAGATGGAACAACTGCGTGGTCAGTTACGTCAGGATACCGCCCGGCTGCATGATGTTATTGAGAAAATGAATGATATTGTTGAGATAGCGGATAATACCTTCGACAACATGACCAGCCATCAAAATGCTTACCTGAGTGGGCTAAATAAAAATGTTAAGGAGTTAGCTGATCATATGACCCGGCTTCTTAATGATTACGCTGAACGAGCAAACAGCCAGACAGAACGTCATTTGAACGTCTGGGCTGAAGGAACAACTCAATATACAACCCAGATGAACAGTCTGGCTAAATCGCTCTCCAGCGTAGTAGACGAAATTCAGGGTAAGACTGGCCGCTGATATGAAACGACGATTTGGAACACAGCCGGTTCAAATTGACGAGGAGAACCCTTACTGGCTCTCCTTTTCCGACTTAATGTCAGCCTTACTGGTTGTTTTTATTCTGGCGGCGATTGCTCTTATTATAGAGCTGACCCAAACCCAGAAAATCATCCAGCAAGATATTGAAGAGCTGAGAAACGCAGAAAAAGCCCGGCGGGAAATACTCTACGAAATCAGAGATGAGCTGGAAAGACAAAATATTCTTGTTCAGATCACCGACAATGATACAGTCTTG
This sequence comes from Endozoicomonas sp. ALC013, assembly GCF_049310205.1. Taxonomy (NCBI): domain Bacteria; kingdom Pseudomonadati; phylum Pseudomonadota; class Gammaproteobacteria; order Oceanospirillales; family Endozoicomonadaceae; genus Endozoicomonas; species Endozoicomonas sp. ALC013. The sequence continues at coordinate 20,372 of NZ_JBLYNS010000035.1, forward strand.
CGTATTCCGGAAAGTACGTTGACCTTTGCGTCCAATAGCTACGACATACCCACAGATCCTGACGTACAGGCAAATATTATCGCTATCGGTAATGCATTGCACAACGCCATCGATAAGCCTTTTGATGACAGGGATTATAACTTTAAACGCTTTGAGTACCTGGACACGGTGTTTATTGAAGGTCATACCGATAGCCTGCGCTCTCCAAGAATCAAAGGTAACTGGGGGCTGTCATCATACCGGGCTATTTCACTCTGGGAATTCTGGGAAGAGCATCTGGAGCAGCAACCTCGCTTCAACGATATGACTAATGCGTTTAATCAGAAGCTATTTTCTGTCAGCGGTTATGCGGCCTCACGACGGGTACAGGCTGTGGAGACTACTCGTGAACAACGCAGTCACAATCGTCGTATCGACCTGCGCTTTACAATAAAACGTCCGTCTATTTCCGAGCTGGAGAAAATTTCAGACCGATGAGACTTAATATTGGACAACTGCCATTTTCATTACCCGATAAACCTTTTGGTGGTCGGCTGGAAACCATAAAAAAATTACAGGTTGAGTTAAGCCAGCTTGCCACCAGAGCGGGCACTGGTAATGTCAAGTTCGAGAAGGCTTTTGCCGATGTCTTAAACTGTGTGAGAGGAGGTCGTGATCTTTATCTTGTGATGGATGAGCCAATCAAGGTAAGAGCTTTGGCACTGGCTTTTAGTACGAAAATCGGGCCAGATATCCGAATTACACAGCCATTGCTGGATAATATTGACGAGCTGAGACCCACGCCAACAACCTTGTTTATTGAGAGTCTTTACCAGCACTTTTTGAAAATGTATGACCGGCTTGGCGATTATCAAATGGTCGCCCGCTGGCTGCTTAATGCCCTGCCAAAACGTAATTTGAAAAAAGATTTCCATAATCATCTTTTAGGGGAAAATGGCCCTCAATGGGTGGCTCAGCAAGCCATAAAAGAGCAGAGAGAATTTCACAATCAAGTGCAGCATATTGGGCTAGGTAACTACGTTTCCGGACGATTTATGACCGTTGCCAACAATATTTACTTTGTTGAGCAGCTAAAAACCATCCCAGTTAATGAACCCCATAGAATTTTGCAGGAAGTTCAGAAGCCATCTGTCTATGAAGCACCTTATGACAGTCGCTATCTTCTGGGTCATAAGATTCTTGAAACCCTGATAACCCGCGCGCAAAACACCAATGTCCATGACAGCTGGCTTCAAGTAGTCATCGCAATAGCAGGAGACCCCAGAGTTCCCAAAACTCATCCACGATATCAGAAGTGGTGGAGTCAGCTGGATAGCAGCCTTCATCGAGTGGTTCAGGGTTGGTTATCAAAACTGGACTTACGTTTGTTTCTTGAAGCACTTGAGGACTTTTCAAACCTGCCAGGTAAAGAAGAGTTACGCAGGATGTTCCCATCCCGGAAAAAATTTCTTGAGGGTTTGGACGATAAAGAGCTGGTTGGGCATACCCGGCTTTATCTTTCACGCGGTGCCGAGCAATATCTGAAAATGAACTACAAGAAGGAGCATTTGCCTGCTTATTCCCGGGTGAGTAACGGTGATAAATCGCTGATCTATGTTCAGCTGGCTAACGGGCAAGCTCATATGGTGGAAGGCAGTCATAGTTGCTATTTGTGGATCTACCGCGACTTACATGAGACTGCACTGGTTTTTGATCATGCAAGGACGTCTGTAAGTTACGACAATCTGACGAGTGGGTTAAATAGACATATGGAGAGACTGGGTTGCCGTGCAGAAGCCAATATTACGCATAATCCCAGCAATTTCCATTGGCAGCGGCAAGCGATAGAAACCCTCAGACGTATTGGCATCCATGTTAGTCCACAGGATGTTTTATCGCCACAGGATTATCAAAGCTTCAAGCGTCGATTCGGAGTGATGTGACAATGATCAAAGGATGGCTGAATAGATTACGGGGACTTTCCGGCTCCGCAGAAAACTATCGCTTTGAAGCTGATTTTGAAGGTTTAAATTTTTCTACAACAACAGTGAATTCGGAAAAAATCCCTACAGGGAACGCTGATGTCTGGATTACCCATCAGCATATTGCCCTGACTATGCTGGTTGAGCAGGGTGATGCTGAAAAAATACCAAACGGATTTATTGTTCCTACCGAAATCGCCGTTCAGCTGGATGAAGAGCATCGTGAGCTTCTGGGGTTGCCCGAGCAATGGCAGGGGCATATCCAGGCCGATATAAAAGGAGTGACCAGTGGCTCAAACTTCGGGGTCAGCCTGAAAGTAGAAACAGCTAATGGTCAACTAACGCAATCTTTCAAAATTGTCGGGCCGTTACTCCGTTTTACCGAAAAACAACAGTATATTCTCACCCCTGCTCAGCAGTTAATTTTCGGTGCTTATGATGCTCACGAAGCATCGGAAAAATCAGAGTATGACAATCTGAAACTACTGCTGGCCTTACAGAAAGGTCAAAGCATTGGAGCCAAAATTAATCTTGGCCATTTTGATAATGACAAAAAAGAAATCAAGGCACCGGACTCCATCTCAATAAAAGCAGAGCTGGATACTAACGGTAATCTGATTTTAACGCCCTTCATGGGGCAAAGTGCCAGTCCGGAAAGAATTGACAGGGTCTTGGGACAGCTACACTCTGACAAAGCCACCGCACTGCGAGTAGATGACGAAATCATTCTGTTTGACGAGCAGAAGCTAAAAGCCGTTCATGAAATACTGAATAACCGCACAGTTCCCAAGAACAAAGTTCAAGATTTTATTAAAAATCCTACGGCGTTTATCGATGCCAGCCTGGTTGATCTCGACCTTGGTTTTTCTCTCCGGGTTAAAGGCGCAACAGCGTTTAAACATGCTTATTTTGGAGAAACGGACGGTGCTGGTATTGACTGGTTTGGGCGATCTTCTTCTGGTTCAGAAGTGTTGCCTGCCAGTAAATTAGCCGAACAGGTTGAGGATCAGGATACACTCAATAAACTGAAAGGCGATATTGAAAATGCCCGGAAAACAGGGGCTCAGGAAATAAACTTTCAGGGAAAATCCTACGATATATCCTCAACAGAAGCTGTTGCACAAGCCTTAGACAAGATTGAGAAGCGTATTCAGGAGGGGGCAGATAAAGAGGATTCGGATGAAGCATTGGATGATGAGCCCACTGATCAGAGTGAAAACTCTGATAATGAACTGGAATACGATGTTCCTGCGGTTGTGGATATTGAGCTTAACGATGAAGACTTACAAGCGTCCTCACCATCAGTAAATAAAGCTATCAGTGATATTCTCTATCCTGCTGAAAAACTCGATTGGTCAAACTACGCCAGACAACCTTTCCCCCACCAATTGATTGGTGTGCAATGGATTGCAGGGTTGAACAAGAATAGTGATGGTGGCCTGCTCGCGGATGATATGGGCCTGGGCAAGACGTTTATGGCTCTTTCAGCTATTGACCAGATATATAAAAATACTCCTGACAGCTCGACAAAAAAACCAGCACTGATTGTTGCCCCTTTGAGTGTATTGGAAAACTGGAAAGATGAAGTCGATAAAACATTCACTGGCTCACCGTTCAAGTCAATTGTGATTCTTCAATCTGCTGGGGATTTGAATACTTATCGCTCAGGCGGAGTTGAAATCAGGAACCAAAACCTTAGTTCAGAAAAGACTATTTTCGATGATGGTCAGGCAGATATTAAATACTCCCTGAATATAGGCAAGAACTTTGGTCATGATCGTCTGGACATGCCAGAAAGACTGGTGATTACCACCTACCAGACACTGCGGGACTATCAGTTTTCCTTGTGTCAAATTGACTGGGGCATGGTAGTTTTTGATGAAGCACAAAATATAAAAAACCCCAATGCCCTGCAGACCCGTGCAGCTAAAGGTCTTAAAGCTGATTTCAAGCTGATCGCCACGGGTACGCCTGTAGAAAACAGTCTGGCTGATTTCTGGTGTTTGATGGATACAGCTTGCCCTGGTCATTTGGGCAGTTATCAATCATTCAGAGCAGAGTATGTTACCCCTATTCTGCGAGCAGCAGGTGATGAAATTGAAGAAGTCAGAGCAAGGGTTGGCCGTGACCTCAGGTTGAAAGTCGGCTCTTTCATGTTAAGGCGAGTGAAAGAAGACGAGTTGGAAGGCTTACCCCAAAAAACTATTTTTGTGGGTATTGAAGGTGACGACTGGTCTTTCATGGATTTACTGAAAACTGAAATGACCGGTCTCCAGCTGGATAGTTATAACGCAACTCTTGGGTTGCAGGTTGAAGCAGAAGGCAATCAGGTCCTGGCCTGCTTACAGCGGCTTCGTGATGTATCACTCCATCCACGGTTAGCTGACCAGGGACGGCTTGATGTTCCTAATCATAAAAAAGAGCTGCTGAACCTTTTTGGTGAATCCGCCAAAATGAAAAGCCTGATTGAAACGCTAGAGCAAATTAAACAGCGTAAAGAGAAATGCATCATTTTTTCCGTTAATAAACGGCTTCAGGCGTTTTTAAGTCTGGCTTTGGGCTCATGGTTTGGGTTGGGACCGTTATCGGTTATTAATGGCGACGCTAAGGCTGTGGCTAAGCGGGCTTTAGTGCCAACCCGTAAAAGCATGATTACTGATTTTGAGGCAGTCAATGGCTTCAACATCATTATTATGTCTCCAGTAGCCGCCGGTGTTGGCTTGACTGTAGTGGGTGCCAACAATGTGATCCATTTTGAGCGGCACTGGAACCCGGCCAAAGAAGCTCAGGCTACCGATCGTGTTTACCGGATTGGCCAACAAAAAGACGTGAATATTTACGTGCCTATTTTACATCACCCGGAGTTTGAATCGTTTGACGCTAACCTGCACAAGCTGTTGAGCAAGAAAACGTCCTTAAAAGATGCTGTTGTTACCACCGAACAGGTTATACCGACTCCGCCGGGGTTTGGTTCCAACGTATTTACGCCAGGCCACCGCATTACACCTGACGACCTGCTGAAAATATCCTGGGAACAGTTTGAAGCACTTTGTGGCCTGCTGATGGCAAAAAGCCTGAATGCAAGCAGTTGCTGGTTGACTAAAACCGGGGCTGATTATGGTGCCGATGCTGTCATCCTTGCAGATTCATGCGGTTATTTATTGCAATGCAAACACACCAAAAATGCCAGTTATGATGGCTACAGGGCTGTTACTGAGGTTTACACGGCCAAGCTCAAGTATGAAAACGGTGTAGGCAAATCAATTTCACATCTGTTGTTTTTGACTAATGCAAAGCAGTTATCTGCCAAAACTCGGAAGATTGCCAAAGAATATGGTGTAGAGGTGATGAGCTATGACCAGATCGAATCTTTACTTGAATTGCATCATATTTCATTTGAGCAGATACTGACACTCCTGAAAAAGAAACGACTGAATATTGATTAGTCAATTAGCACTTAATGTGGACAACCGGAAAAACAGGGGGGCTTGACTCTTGAGTGTGCCGTAGCGCAATTTCCAAATAATCTATAACCCGGATTCGGCCGATCACCTCCATATCCGGTTTCTGGGTACTTTTAACTTCCATACCTTTAAAGGTGATATGGAAGCTGCACAACGCCTTTTTATCGCCCTCCTTTCGCTAGTGCATCCAAGCCTTAATACCCATACATCTTCACACCTGCAGAGGACGGTCTTTGAAAGCCCACTTAAATGGCTTGGCCATCCTCTCATTGAAGAACTCAATGAAACCGTAGAGCCGTACCTTCAGGTCCTCTTTGGTAGTGAAGCTGTTCCTCTTCAAAAACCTTCTGACCAGGATGGAAAACCAGATTTCAATCTGATTCAGCCAAGACGCATGCTTCGGTGTGTAGTGGAACATAATCTTGTGGGTTGGATCGGTCAGGTACATGGCACGGGTCTTTAGATTCTGCAATATCCCTGACTTACGTTTGGTGCCCAGTTCTTCTTCAGACGTCTTCTCAACCCTTGCTGCTGTCATCACTGCGGCTTCACACATATGAGTGTTCAGCAAATCGGAGAAGTCTATTTCGGCCCTTGTATCTCTGATCAGGGGAATGATTTTCCCGGTTACAACATCCATGTCGGCCTGATTTTAAAAAACGCCCCACCTGCCTCTGAGAGATAGATGGGACGATACCTTTATCTACTGCTGCCATGGCCAATGAGTTTTCTGACCAATGACTGAAGGGATAACCATGGTCTTCAGGTTTGTCGCAAGACATGGCGATAATCTGGCAAATTTGTTCTGCATTAAACTTGGGTATGGAGGAAAAGAAGGGATGGCAATCAAAACATACGTGCGTTTGTATGAATATCAGGGCTTCTCGGTACTAGGATGGTGGTACGCCCTATAGCTGGTTGAAAATCCGGGAAAATGCAGGGTATCAGAGAAGGGGGATAAAACCTCCCCACCCTGCCGCTGCCACGTTTGTCCGTAACGGTCTCTGTTATTTATCGTAAATACTTGAATTTAATCTTCTAAAAAATCGAGTTCAGTTGTTTGGGATAAATAATGGGATAACTCTGTGTGTTGGTCTTATAAGGCTTGCCATTCAGCGGGCAACACAGAACCGGGTAATGAGGTTCGTGCAATCCAGGCGGTTGGCATTGCTTTATCTGAACCGAAGAAGCATGCAGACAAAATTGCACCTAATGGAATGGCCCTTCCACAACTGTCACCCCCGCAGTAAATATTTTCTCTCACTGTTTTTTCATAGTTCTCGGCCTGCAGCAGAAGATGGGTAATCACTGTAAATGAGGCGTCAAGACCGCAGTGCATTCCCACTTCCTGTGCAACCTCTTTTGGGCTGCGCTTGAGCATTGATTCAGCGATTTTGATTGCCTTGGTAATGTCTTCGTTTACCTCTTTTGCCTTTTCCACGCACTGCTCAGGTGAAAGGCCCTCATGAGCACTTTTTATCATTATTGCAACGGCTCTGGCGTAGGTAACGGCACTGTCGTTATTATTGGTGACACGTACTGCTGATTCTACCTTTTCCATCAAGTCCTGGTTCTGGCCATGGACAGCAATCAGAGGTGGTAGCTTTGATAATGCCGGATTCTGGGTATCGTCAGCACCGCAGGCAGCAAGAGGTTCATCATTGCTCTTTCTTTGATGGAGATTGAGCAGGGTTTGCCTGGTTGGATGATCCGTATAACCTTGCCACTGACCACCAAAGTCAAACCATTTTTGGAAAGATTCTATGTAACTCTGCTCCGAATAATGGCTGTTGGCTATGATGGCATCCTGCATCGACAGCAACTGAGCGCCGTAATGGGAAAACTCACCGGCCTGTTTTCCTTCATGGGCAAAGTATCCCTTGTCCTGGTATTCGGCCCGGACAGGCGTATGAAACTCGGGACTTTCACCTCCGTACTTTGCAATCAGGGCCTGATCGTATAACCAGTGAAATCCCATGGCAGCGGCATCAGCGACCAAGGCACCAATAACTGATTCATAGGCTCTTTGTCGTTCATTCATTGCAATACCTTTCTGTTACGTTATATGCCTGTCTGAATTTTTAGCATACTCCCTGCATCATCACCCGGTTTCCTTTTGTGAAGGACTTTGTCTTGGTCAGGGGGGGCACCTGTTTTGACTTTTAATTGATAAACCTAAATTCAGCGGTTAACCCATCAGCTAAACTCTAAACCCTCAGCCATACCGAGGGTTCACAGATGGTTCGTCCACCAAAACCCGCTCCCCTAAAGGGTGAGCTGTCAGAAATGAAAAAAGACCCCTTGTCGGTCACGCTCGAAGTCGATTCTTTCGATGGAAAAATTCATGTTGAATGGGACCCGGAAGCTTCGGTCACTCCAATGGGGCAATTGGCTTTTTTTATCCAGTATTTAAAAGCGGGTCATCGATTTGGACCTTGGGTCGATGATTGCCCATTGATCTATAAAAGCCCCAATGCACCTCAAAAAGTTGATGTGCTTGGGTCTATAATGCTCTCCATACTTTCCGGACATAAACGATACGCACGCATTGGAACCATTAATCAGCTCGGGATAAATGCTGGTATAGAGCTCAGTTGAGAGGTTCAAAAGCTATCCCTGCGGGCATGGCTAAGGGGGGATCAACTGTTGAATTTAGGATGATGCTTTTGAGTGGGCAGAACGTAATCAGTTTGCCCATCCCGGGTTTTGAATGTTTTAAATGGTACGAATATTTAATTAAGTTAAAAGGGCGTGCATCCTAATGGCAAGGCAATCTATTGGAGTAGAGGGGAAGAGTGAGGGGGCGATTTGTATCGAGTGGTTGAAACCTCCCCACCCTGCCGCTGCCACGTTTGCCCGTGGCCGTAACGGTCACGGTGGGGGCTGCTGAGGTGAATCGGGCTTTCCGCTACAAGGCGGACCTGCACTCCAGCACCTGCCAGGAGCTCCCTGGGTAGTATTATCGGCTCGGGACGTATGATGACTGGCGAACAGGCCAGGGAGGTTTCTGCGGCATTATATCGACTATTGAGGAGATGTCTGCAAGTTTTTTTTGTTTTCGTGAACATCAGAAACGGTGATCAGATCAACGCTCCACGGCTGCCAGTGCCTGATCCAGTTTACCCAGCAGTTGGTCAATGTGCTCCTGGGTGTCCTGCTTCTCATCTTCATTCTGACGACGGCTCTGCATTAACTCGTAGCTGATATTCAGCGCGGCCATCACAGCGATTCGCTCAATACCGACAACTTTGCCTGAAGAACGGATTTCATGCATTTTTTCGTTCAGGTAGCGGGCAGCGGTGTACAGTGCCTCCTGATTGTCTTTGGGACAGGCAACACGGTATTCCTTATCCAGAATATGAACGGATGTCACTGATGATTTATCCGTCATGACTCGTGCTCCAGAGACCTGAGATGCTGGATCATCGCTTCTACTTTTGTACGTGCAACGTCATTTTTTTCCATCAACTTCGCTTTTTCAGCTACCCAGGACTGCTCCTGCTGTCGAAGTTGCCTGTTTTCAGTCGTCAGCTTCTGACAAAGGGCAACCAGATAGTTAATTTTCTGATCGAGGGCGATGAAATCGGATTCTTTCATAGCTTCCCTGAATGCTCGGTTATTAGGGTTACTATAGCCTCTGGAGAAATTCAGAACAATGACTTAATGGTTGACAATGTTTTATTTTTAATTTGTCGGGTAATACCTTGTACCAATGGATCAAGTTGTCCTTTGTTGAAGAGGATATAACGCGAAATGCCTGCAAACAGAGGCGACGCATTTTGGTTGATCGGGGTAATCATAGTAACCTTAAGACTGTCAGCCCGGGCTTGCAAAAACGACGTCCGTAATAAAACGGGCAAATCATGCGGGCTTTCTGGCAATAATCCGTATTTGATCCTGATCACCATGACTCCATACCGGGTAATGGGGAGCCTCACCCTGTTCGCATACTTCGATAACAAATCCGGCATGTTTCATTAATACTTCCAGTTGTTCGGACGCAAAAAAACAAAAGTCTCTGCCGGGGATATTAATTTTGTGGGCAGCCAAAACCGGATCGGTTATCTCCGGACAGTTAACTGCTTTGGCCGCCTCTGCCAGCAGGTTGAGATAATCCCGCTGACCGGTAACGGTTAACGGTGATTTTCTTACACCGTCGTGTATCTCCCTGCCCAGGTCGGTACTTTTCAGCACTTCAACGTCACAGGAACAGCAGGTAAGCAGAAGCGTGCCCCCTGGTTCGAGAATTCGGTAGATTTCATTAATAGATGGCACCACTTCTTCATTGGCCAGAAAATGGAAAACTTCGGCGCAGAGGATTCCGCAGAAGGCATTATCGGCAAAAGGGATATGCTGTGGCAGTTTTGCAGCTTTGCAGGTCACTGCTTTCTGCTGAGTCTCAGGCAAGTCCTTCAGCCATTCGGACAAGTCTGGTTTATCCATATCAGTGGCTATTACCTGTGCGCCATGCATCAGGGCTGCGTGAGTATTAACTCCGTGGCCACAGCCAATATCCAGCAGGGGTTTATCGTCTTTCCAGCTGCCTAGCCAGCGATCCAGATAGATAACCGGATTATGAAACGTAAAACCAACGCCCAGCTGATTTCTTTCGTACAGAGGCTCTGGCATGGCAGTATTCCAAACAGGTTGGACTTAACAGGATAGACACTTTCTTTATTTAATGACTGACAAGTTTGCCCGGGAAGTCTGTTAGAATCCCGGTTAAGTTCGACTCAGTAATTTCAATGGCCCTATATCATGACGATCCACATTTCCCAGCCCGGCGACAAACCCACCTTCATATCGTTTGATGAACTCGCCAGTCATCTGGCAGAGCAGACTCATCCATCAGAGATTCATGGCTACCTATGCGGCCTGTTTTCCGCCGGTGCCCATCCGGGCCTTGAGAAATGGCTGGAGCAGCTTGCTGAGCAGATGGGTGACCAATCGATTGATGAACCTGCGAGGCAGTTATTAAGCCAGTTATTTCTGCATACTCAGAATGAGCTGAACTCTGGTAGTCTGGCGGCAACACTGCTGCTTCCTGATGATGATGAAGCGCTTGGGCTGAGGACGCAGTCACTTGGAATATGGTGCCAGTCATTTATCTCTGGCTTTGGTCAAGGGCTGGACAGTCGTCAGGTCAGTGAGATGGTGGAAGAAGTGCTCAGGGACTTTGCCGAAATCAGCCTGATAGAAACCGCAGAAGAGAGCGAAGAATCAGAAAAGCTGTATGTTGAAGTGAGTGAGTTTGTTCGTTTGGCCTGGCTGAATGTCTATGCAGAGGTTTGTGGTTTGCCCGAGCTGCCCGACGATGATGGCAGTGCTGGACAACGTTCTGTAAAACAAGGCGCTGCCAAAACCCTGCACTGAGCAGAGTTCCACAAAATCATGGTGGAGGCTGAAACGTGAATAATTCTACAGACAAGATGGATTTCGATGTTTTGGTGATTGGTGCCGGGCTGGTGGGAGCCAGTCTGGTCTGTGCATTGGAACAAGTGGTTATCAAGCAGGGGTTGAGGCTGGCGATGGTGGAAACCCATGACCTGAGTCAACCCAGAGATATTCCGCCGAGTTTTGATGCCCGTGCCTCGGCGCTGTCCTGGGGAACCTGTTGTATTTACCAGCAGCTTGGGCTGTGGCCGGATCTTGTGGATCAGGCTCAGGCGATTACCGATGTTCATGTGTCTGATCGGGGCAGTTTTGGGGTTTCCCGCTTGCGGGCTTCTGATGAAGGTGTCCCGGCACTGGGGTTTGTGGTCAAGAATCATGTGCTGGGTGATGTGCTTTTGCAACGGTTAAAGGGTTTCCAGAAGCAGGGCAGGGTGACCATGTTCAGTCCTGATAGGGTGGCAAGCCTGAGCCCTGTTCCCGGAGGTATGAAAGTTCAGCTCAGGCACTCAGAGATTTCCGCCTCGCTGGTGGTTCTGGCTGATGGTGGCCGCTCAGGGTTGATGGATCAGCTGGGAATTGGGCTGCAGCAGTGTGACTATCATCAGCAGGGGATCATTGCCAATCTTGCCCTTGACCGCTCGCATAATGGTGTGGCCTGGGAACGCTTTGCCGGTCAAGGTCCGATGGCACTGCTTCCGTTAACCGGTGATCACCATTTTGCACATCGGGCAGGGCTGGTGTGGACGTTACCGGATGAGGAAGCCGATTCGCTTTATGCTCTGGCAGATGATGATTTTCTGGCGTTATTGCAACAGCGGTTTGGCTATCGGGCCGGCCGCTTTATTGCCGTGGGTCAGCGGGACAGATACCCACTCACCATGCGCATCGCCAAGGAGCAGGTAAGGCCGGGGCTGGTTATTTTGGGTAATGCTGCTCATGCCATCCATCCAGTGGCAGGTCAGGGTTATAACCTTTCTATTCGGGATACCCTGGCTCTGGCAGGCAATATCTCGGACTCATTGGAACGCCAAATCCCCGTAGGTGATCTTGGCCGGTTGCAGGAATACTGGCAACAACAGTTGAGCGACCAGAGTCTGACCAGCCAGTTTTGTGATGGCCTGGTGCGCCTTTTCTCACGGACTGACACGGCCTCGGTAGTGTCCCGGAATCTGGGATTGGTGGCGCTGGATTATTGCCATCCGGTGAAGTCAACATTCACCCGCAGGGCCATGGGATTATAAACCGGCGAGACTCTACAGTCTCCCGTACCTTTGAATCTGGGAAATAGGGATCAGAAATGCAGACAATTGACGTCATTATTGTCGGGGGAGGTATGGTGGGGGCCTCTCTGGCCCTGGCGCTTGCCCGATCTGGTATGCAGACGGCCCTGGTTGAGCAGCAGACATTGCAGCCCGGCTCGCTTTCGATGGATGATCCCTGGCAGCCCAGGGTCAGTGCCTTGACGGAAGCATCGATAAAACTGCTGAACTATCTGGGGGCCTGGGAAGGAATCATTGCCCAGCGGGCCTGTCCTTACACTCACATGACCGTCTGGGATGGTGAGGGTACGGGACAAGTTGAGTTTGACGCAAAATCGCTGCCACAAAAAAATCTTGGCTACATTGTCGAAAATGACGTGATTCGCAACGCACTGTTGCAACAGCTGGCCAGTTCAACCGTGCAATGTTTTGATCAACAGACCACCCTTGAATACAAACTGTCCGGCCAGGGCGGTGAAATAGTTCTGGAAAATGGTGACGTGCTTTGCGCTCCTCTGCTGGTGGCTGCGGATGGCGGCGAGTCGCGTTTGCGAAAATTGTCTGGCATTCCGGCAAATCAGAAGGACTATAAGCATCATGCGCTGGTCACCACCGTGGAGACAGAGCTGTTTCATCATCACACAGCGAGACAGGTGTTCCTGGATTCCGGCCCATTGGCATTTCTGCCCCTGCAAAGTCAGGGAGGGCGGCATTATTGCTCAATTGTCTGGTCCCTTTTACCGGCAGAGGCAGACCGGATAGAGGCCTTGAGTGACGATGCTTTCTGTCAGGAGCTGGCGAGAGTTTTTGAGCATCGGGCGGGCAATATTCTGAAGGTTGATCAACGGTTCCGCTACCCACTGCGTCAACGGCATGCCCGGCAGTATCATCGACAAGGTGTGGTTCTGGTGGGCGATGCTGCTCATACCATTCATCCCCTGGCGGGGCAGGGGGTAAATCTGGGCTTTATGGATGTGGCCGTGCTGGCGGATGAGTTGATCAAAGCGGCCGGTCGCGGCGATGACTATTTTGCCGCGCACGTTCTGGATCGCTATCAGCGTCGTCGCATCGGAGATAACTCGTTGACGATGGCGGCCATGACTGGCTTTCAAAATCTGTTCGGGGCCAATGCCCTTGGTATTCGCTGGATACGGAATACCGGGCTCAGTCTGACCAATCGATTACCATTCATTAAGGATATGATTGTGGATCAGGCCTCCGGGTTATCAAAGGATATTCCCGGGTTTCTTCAGTAAATCTCAACCAGTCCCTCAATTTTTTCCTATCCTGTCTGCTGGACGTAATTATCACGCAGGCAGGGTATGAAACTTCAGTCTGATATTAAAAAAAGAGGTTTGGTCTTTGGTGCTGTATTTGCCATGTGTTTGCTATCTATCCGTTCTGATGCAGCGGATATTGAGTCGGCATTAGCTGCACCCGCTGATTACCTTATCAGCCTTGTCAGGCACGGCGACCGCTCTCCCAGGGATCTTGGGGGAATGACAAAATACTGGCCAATGGGGCCCGGGCAGTTAACGGCTGCAGGCCTTCAGCAGGAGTACCTTTTGGGGCAGACAATCCGGAGATACTATTTTTCTGAAACCCTCCCCGATTCCTGGTCACCCAAAGTCAGTCAACATTTTGCCAAAGGTCTGGATCGTACCATTCAGAGCGCCAGTGCCTTATTGCTGGGGTTTTATCCTGAACAGGCGGGTAAAACAGGCTTGCCGGGGGGCATTCAGGTTCCTCCGGTTTATGCGTCACCCTTGGCCCATGATGATCTTTTTTCAGCGCAAAGATTATGTCCGGGGTATCTTCATCGTGTTCAGGCGCTGGAAAAAAGTGCTGACTGGTTAAGAAAAAAAGAACAACACCTTGATCAGCTGGCTTTATGGCTTGAACTGAGTGAGCGTGAAGGTAATGGCGATCTCTACTCTTTTCTTCCCCTGATCGATCAAATTGCCATACATAGAATTCACCAGCTGCCAATGCCCGAAGGTATTTCAAATCAACAGGCGGTGGAACTGGAGGAGTTATTACATTGGATTGTGAGCCGGATTGTGGCTAATTATGAAATTGCCCAGCTTATCGGTTCCCCTTTAGCCAAAGCGATGATCAGGGATTTCAAGCGGGTGCAGCAGTGTCTGCAAGAAAAAGGCAGTTGCCATTCCTGCCAGCGATGGACGCTTTACTCAGCCAGTGACAGTAACTTATTGGCGATCATGACCATGCTGGGTGCGCCATCTGACAAAATGGTGGATTATGCAACACACTTTGGCGTCCAGCTTAACTGGAATGATGGTCACCCGGAAGTTGCCCTGTCCTTGAATCACCAACCTTTTGCGGTACCCGGGTGTGCGGGACGCTGCTCGCTGGATCAGTGGCTGGTTTTGCTTGAGCAATCATTGCCCGAAGACTGGGATTATTTGTGTGCCAGGGAGCGGGGTGGAATGAACTTTGAACCTTATATCCCCACGGGGAGTGTCGCTGTCCGTTAATTACCGACCTCCTGTTGTGGGTGAAACATTAATGTATTCAGGCTGTTACTGTTATTAATCGCGGTGCTCCGGAAACCGTAAAGCAACTCATGTCATTGGCCTTCAAAGGGGAAGGGCATTATCGATAGGTTAATAAAATCAAGTGCCTTCAGGGAAATCAGAAAAAAAACTGAACTATATTTAATCAGTTCCGTCAAAACTGTATTGAATAACAAGTTCATTAGTTTCTTTGAAGGAGTAATTAAATGCAGAAATATTTTCTGGCGGCAGTATTGCCGGTGGTTGCAATACTGATTGGTCTGCAAGGCTGTAATAAAGCCCATGAGTGTCCAGAGGTCACGACGGTAGTGTTTGAAGACATGGCCAGTGTCGATCAGGGGGCTGAGTCCTATACCTGTAATAATCGAGACAAAACCAGCCTGCTTGAGCAGACATGGTGTGAAGCCAAAGACCAGTTCGAACAGCGTGGTCAATCCACCAGTTCGGATGATTTTCTGGTTTATATCAACGGATTTCGTGAGGGATATGCATTGGCCAACCAGGCGGCTGACAGTCGATTGGGCCTTGGCGGTGATATCGATAGCCTATCTGATACTCCCTATGACATGGGCTATCGCGACGGTTATTTTGTCGTTATGGAGGCAATGGGCATTGTAGAGTATAACTGTGCTTCAGCAGACTTGATGAGTGAGTATAAAGATCGCTGGTGCGAAGCTGCCGATGCTTATCGGAACACCGGTGCTGGCAGTGATAACAATCCGTTTATCAGGGGGCGGTTTATTGATGGTTATATGACCGGAGGGCGTGTTGCCTTAACGGTTCCTACCTCAATGGAGGCATTTTTTGGTGGCGAGAATCCTGAGGGTAAACAGCCTGCCGTTGTTCAGCCATCCGGTGAGTTGAGGAGCACAGAGCAGGCTTTCTACCGGGGCTTTGATGTTGGCTACAAGGCAATGATTGATAGTATTCGGGATTCCATCAATCAGGTCATGCAACAGATGCAAATTCCCAACAATATGGATTTTCCTGAAGGGTTGATGCCTCCGCCTCCCGGGCAATAACTGCCTGGTTTTCCGGCAGTTATGGTTATAAGCCGGGTACCTGGTACCCGGCTAATTAAGGAAATGGTCCTCGAACAAGCGATTTGGTGTCTGAAAACGATCAATTTGCTGATTTCAGTGACATAGGTTTGGATAGCCCACTTCTTAGAAAACTAACCGTAATTTAGCCTTGTTCTATAACCTTTGTGAGAGAAGGTTGCTAAACTGAGAGGTGCCTTCTTTTAACGATTAGTCTTAATAAGAAACACAAAGGTTTGAGCAATGCATAAGGCTGTGTTCTCCGTAAAACTCAATTCTGAGCAGGTTCTTCAGTTCTATAAAGGGCAGAAGCAATCCGTAAGAGTTCGCACTGAATCGGGCCAGAGTATGAGTATTCCCTATGACATCATGCTGAAATTTGTCACCAGAGAGGGAATTTATGGTCGTTTTGAAATTTCCTATGGTGATGATGGCAAGTTTCTGGATCTTATCCGTCTAACTTGATACTGAGAAACTCTGTTAAGCGGCTCCATGGCAGCACTCCCTTAGGATGGCTGCCAGCTTTTGTGCAGCAGGGCCAATATAGCTGGGGTCAGGAAATACCAGGTACAGCTGATGGTGGACTGGCTTTTGAAAATCGCCTCCGAAGCCTGGGCAAAGCCGCCATGTTCTACCACTGCCTGAAGCATACGCCACTGATCGAGTGTTGCCTTTGACATTTTGCAGGTCTCTATATATCCAAAAAATCGATACATTCATGCAGTATTTTGAACTTTTCTTTCGTTAATTTCGACGATAAATTTAAACCATGCATACAACAATCAAGTAAATAACAATAGTGATCTGAAAAGGTGGGAAGCATGGCTAAATTACTCCAAATCAACAGCAGCCTGTTTGGTGAACATGGGCAGTCGACCCAACTGTCACAGAAGTTTGTTGAGCGATTTCTGACAGCGAACCCTGACACTCAGCATCAGGTAAGAGACCTGGCTAACCAGCAGATTCCCCATCTGGATGCGGAAATTGTGATGGGCTTTGGTATCCCTGAGGACCAGAAAAACCATCGACAGGCTGAAATGACAGCGCTTTCTGATCAGTTGATTGAGGAAGTGAAGACCGCTGATATTCTGGTAATAGGCTTGCCTATGTATAACTTCAGCTTGCCTTCAACCCTGAAATCCTGGTTTGACTTTATTGCCAGGGCAGGGATCACATTTAAATATACCGAGCAGGGACCGGTCGGTCTGGTGGAAGGTAAGAAGGCTTACATTATGGCCGCGCGAGGTGGTCAGTATCAGGGGACTGATCTCGATACGCAAACGGCGCTTGTTCGCCAGTTTCTTGGCTTTATCGGTATCCAGGATGTTGAGTTTGTTTATGCGGAAGGGCTTAACATGGGGGATGATATCAAGGGGCAGTCAATCCATGATGCAGAGGATGCAATGGACCATCTTGTTGCAGTTTAATGGGTAAAGTCTGAAGCTGGATGCCGCAAATGTAACGATAAGTAGCTGGCCATATGAAATCATATATTTCTGGCTACTTGGGCAGGTGCTATGCGAGGCAC
>NZ_JBLYNS010000036.1:0-36869 GCF_049310205.1 Endozoicomonas sp. ALC013
GTGTTCCCTGCGCCTGCAGGGATGAACCGATTCTGCGGTGACGGGTCAGGTTACAGTAAAAGTGTTCCCTGCGCCTGCAGGGATGAACCGCGACCTGATGTATCACCCTGAGCAACATAACTGTGTTCCCTGCGCCTGCAGGGATGAACCGCTGGCGGTGTCAGCGGAGAACCTGGCGGCCCGGTGTTCCCTGCGCCTGCAGGGATGAACCGATCAGATTATTATACATGGCGGTGATGTGATCGTGTTCCCTGCGCCTGCAGGGATGAACCGCGGGACATTATCAAGATTCGGGACAACCCTAAGTGTTCCCTGCGCCTGCAGGGATGAACCGCGCATCAGCAGTTGTCGAATCACGTCCCGCTCGTGTTCCCTGCGCCTGCAGGGATGAACCGCACATTGATTCATGGCTTGAAAGGCAGCAACGGTGTTCCCTGCGCCTGCAGGGATGAACCGGCTTTTATGTCTGAGGGACGCACTGAAGTGTTCCCTGCGCCTGCAGGGATGAACCGTAATAACGGTATCGTCGGCTATATGCTGCGCCGTGTTCCCTGCGCCTGCTGGGATGAACCGTAAAAACCGCCTTTCTTTATCTCTATAATCTCGTGTTCCCTGCGCCTGCTGGGATGAACCGCATTCTGGCAATGGGCGCGTATGCCGCAAAGCGTGTTCCCTGCGCCTGCAGGGATGAACCGTATTTCGGCGGAGGTGGTACGGGCTTGAGTGGGTGTTCCCTGCGCCTGCAGGGATGAACCGTCAATGGCAGGGCATTACACCGGGGATGATTAGTGTTCCCTGCGCCTGCAGGGATGAACCGCGACACCGGCAAGATGTTGCTGGAAGCTGTCCGTGTTCCCTGCGCCTGCAGGGATGAACCGGATTCTCCAACCGGCTGTGGGATTGCTGTAGAGTGTTCCCTGCGCCTGCAGGGATGAACCGAGAAATTAGATTTCACAGTTCTGAATATGAAGGTGTTCCCTGCGCCCGCAAGGATGAACCGTCAGACGAACTCATCAGGTTGCGATTAACCCAGTGTTCCTTGCACCCGCAGGGATGAACCGGGATTTATCAACGCCTAATGCAGAGGCCAACCGTGTTCCCTGCGCCCGCAGGGATGAACAGCGATCCGAAACCATCCGACGTCAGCTTATCAGCCACCCGGTCCCTGGCCTGGTTATCCAGCATCAGACCACCCAGAACGGACTGCTCCGCTTCAATGGAGTGGGGAGGGTGTTTTAATGGCAACCGTCGCTTCATCAAGGGGAAGCGCCAGTTCGCGAGGACTGACATCCGGCATATTAACGTTCTGCGGAAAAGAGTAGTGGCATGTCAGGATACCTGATTCCGACCTTCAGAAGGAATAACGATTTTCATTCACCAGTACAATAAAACGGCACAGCATTCAGTCACGAACTGGAAACAGCATAAAAGTCAATGGCTATCTATTTAACAAAGGGATTATCTGGAATTTTTATTCAATTAACGAGTCCAATAAAATAAATCAGGCCAACGGAAAGCAATGTTCCCATGAATAATTTTCCAACTCGTTCACATGCTCCAATCCTGACACCCCAAGAGGCTCGTTCGCCTGAATCAGACAGTACCATACCATCCCATCAAAAATGTCCTGTCAGGCTGCTCTCTGAGATAACAGTCCCACAGATACCGCAAGGTACTTCAGCTCTGCATCCACACGCCACCACATCGTCAGTTACATCAAGAAATATTTCACAAACACCCACAGACGGTAGCCGGGTACCGATGACAGACGCCGTCAAAAATGCCCTGAAATGTCTGAAAGATGCTGGTATAGACGCACAACAGTGGCAAGGGCTCGGGTTAGTACTGGAGGTTCCCTATGACATGATAAAAAGCATCGATACAAACCTTGCATTGAGCAACCCCGAGAGCAAGTTGTGCGAATTACTCACCTGCGCTGAAACATCAAACCTTTTGCTACCAGAAAGGTTGGTTCAGGGGGTCAGCGAACTTATGGATATGGCACTGTGTGAAGAATATAGAAATAACACATACGCCTTATGTCGATTCATTTTCCCGCATCAATACGTTTTCAATAAAAAACAGGAAATTGTCACCAGAGCAAAAAGCTTTTTTGACTGCGGATCTCTCTCCCTGGCGGAGCCTGATTGCTATAACAATGACAATCGGTCGTGGTACGACAGGATTTCACCCAGAGATGCTTACCTGATCGTTAATAAGCACTTGGATAAAGCACAACGTTATTCTCTTGCCGCCAGATTAGATCTGCCTGACGCTGACCGGGAAGCATTATTGCCACTACTGGTCGGAGAATGGAATGTCTATGTCGCAGAGCTGTTATGGCGGGCAGACGAACAGCAACTGCTGACCTTCGCCAATTTGTGTGCGGTTATTTGTGAAAGTGGCAGTTGCTGGTCAGTCGAGACGAAAGTTTGTCCCAAACTGGGCCTGGATTATCATCAGCTTCCACAATACCAATCCAAAAGGAGGTTATCAGAAAATAACGGCGAGCCTGATCGGTTGTTAAGTATACGGGATTTGGTTTCCGTTTTTTGTAATCAAATGCAAATCCTCCCGGAATATCTGGCACAGGTCTGTGGTTATTCCGAACTACTTAAACACCCCCTGTTGATGACGATGCAGAAAAAAATCAAGTTTTTTCCTGATACTCTTAAAAGAGTGATTTTTCTGGAACTGATTTACCAGAAAAACCGTGGAAATAGCAAAGGCGGTTTATCCATTACTGACGTTGTCCGCATTCTTAATAAACCGGAGGTGATGGAGTTCAGAGTAGCCAACCGGTTATTGAGTAACATGACCGCTGGTGATTCTGAACAGGCAAGCCCGGTATTTACGCGATCACAATTGTTAGAACTGGCCGACATGCTGATTCAGAATCCGGATTTTGAGGCAGAACCTCTGGCAAAAATGCTGGGTCTACCCAACCATAAAAGAAAGTTGATTGTTTCCGGGGAGCATGCAAAAGTTTTACAAAAAATGATTTATGACATTTTCTATGCAGCCAATACGTTGGGAAGGCTCACTCCCGAAAATCTCCTGTACGCTTTGAATCAGACTTGTTCGGCATCATTGGTGAACAGCGTGTGCAATATGAGTACGTTTCCGCAGTTACAATCCATCACCGGCACACCATTACCGCCGTTAGTACTTGGCCAGCAAGATGAAATCCCCCGAAAACCAGGCTCAATACCCTTAACCATGGATTTCCTGGGTAATCTACTGCTGAGCCATAACGT
Organism: Endozoicomonas sp. ALC013; assembly: GCF_049310205.1. Lineage (NCBI taxonomy): Bacteria > Pseudomonadati > Pseudomonadota > Gammaproteobacteria > Oceanospirillales > Endozoicomonadaceae > Endozoicomonas > Endozoicomonas sp. ALC013. The sequence goes on from NZ_JBLYNS010000036.1 coordinate 3,258, forward strand.
GCATAGAATTGGTATGTGTACAGGGCTTGGATTTGATGAGCTAAAGGCATTACAAACGTGTACCGGAGACAAACCACAGCTTCTGGCTTATCGCCTGTCTAAGAAACTGACTGAAACCGAACGGGGTCTTGAAACGGGTCATCTTTATCAGGCGCTGCAATGGCTGAATGACAAGGAAGCGCTGGCCTATTTCCCGCAACAACAAACCGATGAGTTCCTGAGTTGTCTGCCTGAGCAGACCGTTAGCAACATCCAGCAGGGAATGGCTTATATTTCAGCATTCAGCCAGATCCCCGACACAGACGATGGAATTGGATGGATCTTTCCGATTGCCTGCAAAATCGGCTTGCCCAGGAGAGAATTTGATCACATTCCTGTATCCTGTGATCCTGGCTGGAATCTCATCAGTTTCCTTCTGGCAGCCGGAGAATCCCCATCACCACAAAGGGTTAAAGAACTTGTTGAGTGGTCCGGGCAATTGACGTTGGCAAAAGACCTTCTGAGTGAGTCGGGAGATAACGAGTCATCAGCCTATCGTTGCCCCATTGGCGGAAATTTAATTTCATGGCCGGCAGCAATCGACAAAAAGCAGAACCAGGGTGGGCCACAGACCGTCTATTTTGAGCATGACCTGCTGTTTAAATGGGTTAATAAAAACCCCATCCATCCGTTAACATTAGCAGCACTTGACGTGAAAGAGATAAGGACTCACTGTCCAGAATTTTTTGAGCAACTTATTGCAACGCTCGATGGTTAATCTCAGGACAGCCCTTCTCTTTGTAGAAAGGGAAAAAAACCGATGAATTGCCATAAGCCGGGTTAAAAAAAACCGGAGCCCCGTTAGAGTTCCGGTTTTTAATCTATCTGTTAACCGAACTGATTATTCAGCTTCGATAAACACCTTGATAGTTGCAGCAACATCAGAATGCAGCTGGATACCAACGTCGTACTCACCAACGGCACGGATTGGGCCTTCTGGCAGACGGATTTCGCTCTTGGCAACCGCAACACCGGCAGAAGTGATGGCTTCCGCCAGGTCACGAGGACCGATAGAACCGAACAGTTTGCCTTCGTCGCCTGCTTTGGCGGTCAGGGTCAGTTCGATTTCAGCCATTTCTGCAGCGCGCTTCTGAGCACCGCTCAGTTGTTCGTTAGCCGCGCTCTCAAGCTCGGCACGACGGGCTTCGAAAGTCGCCAGATTCGCTTCAGTGGCAGGCAGGGCCTTGCCAAAAGGAATCAGAAAGTTACGGCCATAACCGTTTTTAACGGTGACCTTGTCGCCCAGCTTACCAAGCTTGGCAATTTTTTCGAGCAGGATTACTTCCATTTCGCTAGCCTCTATCTAGTACCTGTCATCCCTGATGCAGTCGGTTATTCGCGCGGGCGCGAAAATCAAAAAGACTGTCCAGACATGCAGTTAAAACAATGACCGGGTACGCCAGTTGCGTGACAAAAATCAACAGGATGTAAAACCCTACCAGCCAGAAGCTTCCCAGTTGTCGCATCCTCACCAGCCCGTGGATCATGGCAAGCCCCGCCACCAGCAATGGCAGCGTTGCTGCAGGAACCAGCACCAGCATGTAAGGAACAACGGTTGCTCCCACCAGGGTAAATGCCAGAAGCCCCATGGCTACCGGGAACGGCAGGCGGATCTGGTGAAACTCTTCACGGAATCCACCCGGGTTAAAAAGCTGTGCCTGCCAGGATCTGGCCAGCACCAACCCAAGGATGCAGATCACCAGGTTAAACCAGGTGATCACACCGATAACCCCGTATTCTACCAACGGCCCAATGCCCGCTACTAAGTCGTCCGTACTCTGCCCTGCCTGCTGAACGTAGTCACGAACCAGTGTCATGACCAGTTCGCTGATCAGGGCGATTTGCTGTGGAGCCAGCTGCGCCATGACCAGAGCGATGAAAGCTCCGGCTGGCAGCAGCGCCAGTAGTGTTTTTTGCCAGGAAACCGTTTGGCGTAATACCAGGGCCAAAGCCACGATGGTTGTCAAACCGATGATCGTGGAGAACTGTCCCATGGCTGCCCAGGCAATACCCGGCAGCACAGCCCACGTGAGTATTTTCAGCCCTTCACTGGTACCACGACGTAGTACTACCAGTGAAATAATGGCTGCACTCACCCAGAACAGCATGGGAATACAGGCAAACACAGTGGCCAGGATCATTGCCTGTTTCGGGCCACGCATTACCAGTTCCGCCAGTCCACGCATCAGCTATACCCTGTGAATAAATCAGTGACGATCGGTGTATGGCAGCAGGGCCACGTAACGAGCGCGCTTGATCGCTGTTGCCAGCTGACGCTGGTAACGAGCCTTGGTACCGGTGATACGGCTAGGAACGATCTTACCGGTTTCAGAAACATAAGCTTTCAGGGTGTTCAGATCTTTGTAATCGATCTCTTTCACGCCTTCAGCGGTAAAACGGCAGAACTTTCTGCGACGGAAAAAACGTGCCATGGCAACGCCTCCTTGGATTTATGCTTGTATGGTAAAGAGCAGGTTAAAGCAGGAACCTTAGCAGTCGTGAGCGACTGAGCGTCAGGTCTTACTCTTCAGACTCTTCTACTTCGTCTTCAACGGCTTCTTCAGAGGCACGTTCTTCACGGCGGTCTTCACGACGATCGTCGCGACGATCACGCTTTTCTTCAGACTGCAGCATGATAGAAGCTTCAGTGATGGCTTCATCACGACGAATGACCATGTTACGGATAACCGCGTCGTTGTAGCGGAAGTTTTCCGTCAGCTCATCCAGAGTTTCGTTACCACACTCAATGTTCATCAGAACGTAGTGAGCCTTGTGGATCTTGTTGATTGGGTAAGCCAGCTGACGACGGCCCCAGTCTTCAAGACGGTGTACCTTGCCACCATTTTCGGTGATAGCGCGAGTATAGCGCTCAACCATGGCAGGTACTTGCTCGCTCTGGTCAGGGTGGACCAGGAAAACGATTTCGTAATGACGCATTATTTGCTCCTTACGGGTTAAATAGCCTCCTGCAATTTTTATCTCCGACAGCCGTCGAAAAGATTCTATAAAGCAGTAAGGCAAGGAGAGTGTGAGCGCAGGCGCTCACCGGTTACTACATTCACAATGGCAACCCTCTTGATCGACTCTTGACCAAAAAAGCTCTACTGAGAATGAAATATACGCCGGACAGATTGGCCGGAGCATACAAAGAGCGGGAATTTTAGAGATTTGTTGCGTTGGTTGCAAGGGGAGACAAGGTCTGCCGCACTGGTAATATCCGGTGTCGATATGGTGATTTACCACTATCCATTCAACGATGAGCCTCCTGGAGGTCGATATAGCCAGAGACCGCTCCAATTTACCGTTTTTATTGCCGGGAACGCGTACCCACTATCATTGAATTATGGCCGATCACGAAAGCACAGCACTTATCCATACACCGAAACGGCGAATCGGCCTGTGGCTGCTGATCATCCTGTTTTTTTCTGCATCGGCCTGGGCAACAAAACCTCTGACCTATAAAATCAATGGGCTCGACAAAGCCTTACTGCAAAATGCGACGCTCTACCTTAATAACCTGCCTGCCATCAAACCCGAACAACTGGATGAATACCGGCAAGAAATCCGGGAGGCCCTGCAAAAATCCCTGATGGCCCTGGGCTATTACCAGCCCACCATTGACTTTCACAGCAAAAAAGCTGCCAGTCAGCTCATCATTACTATCAATCCGGGTCAGCCAGTGATTGTCCAGTCCCTGCAAATCAATCTGGAAGGTGATGCCCGGCAAGACCGGGCATTTACCCGGTTAATCAGGCAGAGCCGGTTAAAAACAGGCGATGTCCTGAATGATGGTGAATATGAGTCGCTGAAAACAGGGCTCAATAAACTGGCCCTGACCCGTGGTTATTTTGATGCAGACCTGAGTGAACACCAGATCAAAGTCTACCCGGCCAAACATCGGGCTGACATTACCCTGACCATGGAATCCGGCAGACGATACCGGTTCGGATCGGTTATTTATGACGATCTGGTGAGCGAAGCTACCCGAGAGTTGCTGAACACCATGATCAATTTTGAGCCGGGGCAACCCTATCGCTCCGAACAGCTCAGCCAGTTGAACATGGACTTTTCTGCCACCGGTTACTTTAAATCCATTGAAGTCCGCCCTCTCAAGGACAAAGCGGTTGATGGTGAGGTTCCGATTTTCGTAAGTGTGATACCCAAAAGTGCCTGGGAGCTGGAGACCGGTATCGGTTTCTCTACAGACGAAGGTCCAAGGGTATCCCTGAGTGTCGATAACCCATGGCTGGATGAAAAAGGGCACAGTTTCACCAGCGATATCAAAGTGTCCAAAACAGGGCAGGAGCTGAGTGGGCGCTATAAAATCCCCTATGGCAACCCTCTGCTGGAATACTACAGCCTGGACAGCGGTTACCAGAGAACGTCGGTTCAGGATACCGACAGCCAGCTTGTTTCCGCTTCTGTTAATAAGTGGAAAAAGCGGCCGGGTAACTGGGACCAGGACTTTTTTATCCGGGTAGATTATGAGAACTACACCCAGGGGCTGCAAAACAGCAGTAACCTGTTGCTAATACCCGGCATGTCATTTGACCGCCGGAAAGTGGTTGGCAACCCAACGGATCCCCGCTCCGGACACCTCTACAACCTGAAAATCGAAACCTCTGCCCAAGCCTGGCAATCTGATGCGGACTTTATCAAAGTGTGGGGCCGGGCCAAATGGCTGACCACGTTCTTCAAGCATCACCGATTGATCAGCCGAATTGAGCAGGGTGCCATCTGGGTGGACGACATTCAGAATATCCCGCCGTCCATTCGTTTCTTTACCGGTGGTGACCAGACGGTCCGTGGCTACAGCTATGACAGCCTGTCCCCAAGGGACAGCAACGGCCAGCTGGTTGGCGGCCAGTACCTTTCGGTAGCCAGTATTGAATATGACTATGAAATTGCTGAAAACTGGCGGGTCGCCTTGTTTGTTGACAGCGGAACTGCAACCAACTCCTACAAAAAAGGTCAGGTTGAATGGCAAACCGGGGCTGGGCCGGGCATCCGCTGGGTGACGCCCCTGGGTCCGTTAAAACTGGACTTTGCCTTTGCGATCAGTGAGCCCGGCTCTCCCTGGCGAATCCACTTTTCCATGGGGCCGGATTTATGAACAGCGCCCCAAACCATAACTCTGAACAGGCCGGGTCTGCCCCGGCAGCGCCAGACCAACGCCCAGTGAAAAAAGTATCTCTGATCAAGCGGTGTCTATCAGTCACAGCCGTCTTCCTGCTTACCCTGATCTCACTGCTGCTGTTTACTCACACTGGCAACACCCTGCTCTGGCACCAACTGAACAATGTGCTTCCGGCGCTTGATGGGGAGCTGACGGAAGGCCAGCTGATGACAGGCTGGCATATTCAGAATCTCCGCTGGCAAGATAGCCGGATCAAGTTTCAGGCTGATGATATAACGCTGAAGTGGCAGCTTGGAAAAGTGTTAACCAGGCAGCTGCCGGTACAACTGGTGGAAGTTAAAGGCGGCAACCTTGAGATTCAGCCCGTAGCCGAAGAAATCGTGCCTTCAGCACCGCCCTCTACCGATGCAACCGTCGATATTCCCCTGGATATTCTGATCAGTCAGATCCATATCCAGGATTTTGAAGTCACCTTTTCAGGAACCACGGTGTCCCTGGAAACCTTTACCGCAGACGCCCGTCTACAGAATAGCCAGCTGTTTATCCCTGAGGTTCGGGCAGATAACCTTCAGATTGTGTTAAAAGACCAAGACAGCACAACGTCCACTCCAAAGGCTTTAACGCCGAACAAACCAACGTCGGCAGGCATTGATCTCTCAACCATCACACTGCCGGAAGTAAAACTCCCAATCCCTGTCAGCCTGGAAAATTTCACACTAACCAATGCCCGCTACCAGCAGGGTGATATTGATGAAACCCTGAAAGCGCTGGCGCTGAGTTTCAACTGGCAAGCGACTCATATCACTAACCTGACACTTAAGGCAGAACAAACCAAGGCCAATATTCATTTAAACGGCGAAATACAGCTAGCTGAAAACTATCCGTTAAGCCTGAACCTGAATACCACTATTCTGGATAACTTCAATATTCCTGAGCTGGCAGCCATGAAAGGGGATAAGCTATCATTGGCAGGCTCGGGCGATCTTAGCCAACTGCAAATGCGGCTTGCCACACAGGGCTCCATCAATGCATTGCTGGAAGGAAATATTGGCCCTCTTGCCCCCAACTTCCCGCTAAGCGTTGCCCTGAAATGGCACGAATTCCAATGGCCACTACAAGAAAGTGCCTCCGGGGTTTCATCCGACAATGGCTTAGCCAGGATCACTGGCAATCTGAATCAGTACCAGCTCTCACTGAACACATCCATTAAAGTGGCTGAGCAACCAGCAACTCAACTGCGTTTAGATGCCTCTGGCAGTTTGCAGCAGCTGGATATTAAAACACTGTCACTTAGCCCTGATGATGAAAGCAATCTTTCCGAAAATCCCTTGGAACTGACCGGAACAGTTAACTGGCAAGATGGCATTCATTGGCAAGGACACATTCTGCTGTCAAAACTACAGCCAGAAGTATGGCTAAGAGAGTTTCCCGGCACGCTGAGCGGCAAAGTAACCACTCAATTTATGATGACCGATGGTTTATGGCAACTCAACATTCCGGATCTGACGATCAATGGCTCATTGCTGAATACCCCCCTTGAATTGACCGGAAAACTGGCATCCGACAACCAGGTCGGGCCCATGGCCGCTTTACCCTTCAACGTGAATATTCACAGCTTTTATGCAGCGTTTGGCGAGAACCGCCTTAACATCAGTGGACAAATCGCAGAACAGTTATCCCTGAGCGCCAAACTGGATGCCAGCTCTCTGGATAGGATTACCCCGGAGCTGAAAGGCTCGTTACAAGGCAGCGTTCAGCTATCAGGGAGCGATAAACATCCAAAGCTTTTATTCAGCTTTGATAGCCCATCCCTAGAGGTTGAACAGACCAGTATCAACCGGTTACAAGTGAACGGCGAATTGACCAGAGCCACCTTGCTGGAAGGTAAAACCACGGTTAAGGCGGACTCTCTCAACAGTGGCAATATTCAGCTGAAAAACGTGCTGCTAAATGCCAGTGGCAGTGAACGGAATCATCAAATATCCCTGAAAACTCAGGGTGAGCCGGTATCCGGCGAGTTACAGATTAACGGAGTTTGGCAGGGTACCCACGGTAACAGCCGTGGCAAATGGCAGGGGCAGTTAGCCAGTGCCAGGGTAATCACACCGGTGGATGCCTGGTCTCTGGAGCAGCCTGTTACCATCGGGCTGAATGCCGCCAATAAAGAAGTAAAACTGACGGATCAATGCTGGTTTGCCAAACCGGCAAGGCTCTGTATTGATGCATCACACTTTTCAGCCAACCGTGGAACAACACGCTTCCGGCTATCAGACTTTAACCTGTCAACCCTGAAACCACTCCTGCCAGGCAACCTTAACTGGCAGGCCATACTGTCGGGCAGTGGAGATATCCAATGGGATAGCGGTCAGCCCATAGCTCATATCCAAATCCAGACGACGCCGGGTGAAATCACCAGCAACTCAGATCAGCCTTTATCAGTGAACTATCAAACGCTCTCCACCGTGATTAATCTGAATGAGGGTGATCTGCAGGCAGAGTTTGACTTTGACTCAAAACAGCTGGGGGACGCCTACATCCATCTGACCATCGACAACATGCACAGTGACCAGACCCTGAGTGGACAAGCCAGACTGCAGGATATGCGCCTGTACTTTCTGCAACCACTGATTCCGGATATCAGTCATATTGATGGTATTTTATCCGCTGACACACGCATGGGTGGAACTCTGAAAGATCCCTTGCTGTTTGGCAACCTGAAACTCCGTGCAGGACAGCTGGCCGCTAAACAGGAAATGGTCAAAGTCAGCCATCTGATCACTGAGCTGAATGTGGATGGCAATAAAGGTGAAGTCAGTGGCAGCATGAAGATAGACGACGGTGAAATGAAGCTGTCAGGTCATCTTGACTGGCAACAGATGCCCCCTTCCGGTGTTATCGATATAACAGGGCAAAACCTGGGAGCCAGAGTGCCGGGCATCCTCCAGCTGAAAGCCTCCCCCGATTTAAGGCTGACCCTTGGAGCCGCGCAAACCCTGACCGGGAACATCACCATTCCCTGGGCAAGAGCGAACATCAAACAACTGCCCAAACAGGCCGTCACCCCCTCTGATGATGTGGAGATTATCACTCCGGGAACCAGAAAAGCACTGTTGCATGCCGGTCCGCCCTTCTCCATGGATGTGAATGTGATTTTAGGCAAAGACATCAAGATCGACGCCTATGGGCTGAAATCAGACCTTGGCGGCCAACTGCTGCTGGATCTGCAGCCCGAAAAACCAATGACTGCCAATGGTTCTATTCAACTGACCAACGGCCGCTATCATCAATTCGGTCAGGATCTGCTGATTAAAGAGGGCCATATTATTTTCTCCGGCCCGCTATCCAGCCCATACCTGTCGGTGAACGCTATTCGCAACCCTGACAGCATAGAAGACGATGTATCAGTAGGCATGCAGGTGAGCGGCGCCCCCTCCCGGCCGGAGTTTTCTATCTATTCGGATCCATCCATGCCACAGCAGGAACAGTGGTCTTATCTGCTCAGAGGGCGGGGACTCGAAGATGGTGACAGTTCGGCAGTGCAATCCATGCTGATCGGTTTCGGTGTCAGCCAGTTTGGCGGCGTAGTGACTTCCATTGGTGAAAAAATCGGCCTCTCGGATGTCACGCTCGACACCCAGGGCAGCGGTGATGACACCCGGGTCACCATTGGCGGGACGATTGCGCCGGGCCTGCGGGTGCAATATGGCGCAGGTGTTTTTGACTCTATCGCTGAAGTTAAGGTGCGCTACGAACTAATGCCGCGACTTTACCTTCAGGCCGTTAGCGGCATTGCCCAGGCTATCGACCTTTTCTACCAGTTTACAATTGCGACAGAAAAAAAATAGACCTATTAAGATTTAATGAATTCAATGAGAGGTACTGACTTCCGAAAATTTTGCATCGTTATTAATTGGTAAAAAAATACATTGGCTACCTGGAGGAAGGAAACTTAATTTTAGAAAAACGGTCAGATATTGGGCCAAATATCAAGAACTATATGAAGATAGTCTTTGTTTTTCCAAAATTGAGGTTACCAGTCATGCACGGTGTAAATAACGGTAATGTTTCAAGAAACACTTATAATCCCCAACAGGAAAACAAGAATCAAAAAGTGGATACTAAAGTGTCGCACGGGGAAAGTGGAACCACTAATCCCATTGCTCACAGAACATGTATTTCGACAGAGGGTGCAGCTGCATCGAGTTCTGTACAGGCTGCCAGCGCCTTATCCGATGCGCCTACAGTCCACTTGACTAAAACATTTTACCGTCCCAAGGATAAAGAACCTCTTATTTTTGCGGAAGAACACCTTATGACACACGGAGACTTCAGGGATATACTATCTAAACACATGGATGTCTATGCAGTAGTAACGGATGATCGTAATGATATTGGAGCTGTCAACATTTTGGCCATCGGGAAACCAAAATTCCAATTAGACGACCTGAAGGGAAGATTCCATACTTGCGTTTTTCAATCTATACCATCATTAAAAGAATCACCTTACAGTTCTGAGTTGTTAGGTATCTCCCTTAATCAAACTTGTTGGATTGTTGATGACTTCTGCAAAAAACTTAAAAAAAAGAATGATAAGGATCATGAAACAATGAATTCGATTGAACGGTCAATATTTAATAAATTAAAACCAAAATATGATTTAAAAAAAACCTCGCTTTCACGTATTGTTACTCATAATAATTTCCTGGAAGATATCTCCCCTGAGGAAGCAAGATTTATTTTGGAAAAAAGCTTCTATGCCTCTATCAAAGAGATGAAGAGACAAGTCTCTACTCCTCATGAGAATAGCCTGAACTCAGAAGCAACAATCAACGATCTTCCGGAGATCCTTCGCAGTTATAAAGATCGTATGGCTTGGGGACGTTATCACAGCTGGAAGTTAAATCATCTTGATAAAACATTACTCAAAAATGCCAAATGGGAATAGCTTTTCCTCAGATGAGTCCGGCTAATCCTTTATTATTGCGGTTTTTTTGGGCAATTAGATGCGTAAGTAGTTAACCAAATGAAATCATATTTTCTGGCTAAGTGGACAGTCACTCTGCGGCGTTACAACTCCGGTCACATAGCTACGGCTATGCTCCCTGCGTTGTGCCTTGCATAGTAACTGTCCACTTAGCCAGAAATATACGATTTCATTTGGCCAACTACTTATCGTCAATATGGAACAACCCAAGAACGACCATTGAATAAGCCAATGCCCCAAAGCCAGTCTTTTTGAACTGGCTTGTTGAATCGATGATTTATCCAAAGGGCAGATTCAGTGAAATCAGAGTGGTGACAATCATCGTCGCTGTCGAACCGCCTCAAATAAACACACCCCGGTAGCAACCGACACATTGAGGCTACTGACAGAACCGGCCATTGGAATAAAAATCAGCGAATCACACAGGTCTCTGGTCAGGCGACGCATTCCTTTACCTTCTGCGCCCATGACCAGAGCCAGAGGACCGGTTAAATCCGACCGATAAATATTGCCGGAACTCTCGCCTGCGGTACCAATCATCCAGATACCTCGCTCCTTGAGCCATTCCATACTCCGTGCCAGGTTGGTCACCTGAATCAGAGGTACATTGTCTGCTGCACCACAGGCCACTTTGGTTGCTGTAGCATTGAGACTGGCAGACTTATCCCTGGGCACAATCACCGCATGTACACCTGCCGCATCGGCAGTCCGCAGGCAGGCCCCAAGATTGTGAGGGTCCGTAACGCCATCCAGAATCAGGAGGAATGGTGGTTCATTCAGCCCATCAAGAATATCCTCCAGGTCTTCTTCCCGGTAAACCCGGGCGGCAGAGACTCTGGCCATAATACCCTGATGCACACCCTCCGCTTTGGCATCAAGACGACTGCGTTCAACAAATCGGACGGAAACGCCCTGATCTCTGGCCTGATCAACCAGGGCATTGATTCGCTTATCCGTACGACCTTTCTGGATCTGAAGCTCCAGTATTCTTTCGGGTGACCGTTCAAACAGGCTCTGCACTGCATGCAGGCCAAATACTACGTCATTGCTCATTGATTTCTCATTTGAAAGCCTTTACAGGCCATAAAAAGGGGGATTTTAGCAAAACTGGAAGGACAGGAGTTATTGCTGATGTTTTAACACTGATATGTTAACGAAAACGGCCAGAATAAGCATGACCTATGCGCTACCGGACTCATTTCCAGTTAGCTAAATTCTGCATCAACCGAGGAGGCTGGCCGAGTATGCGTAACAATAGCTCGGCCAAACATTTTAATCGTCTTTTTTAAAGAAATAATTACCAACAGCCTCGACAGTAGACCCGATAGCAGACGAGGTAGCAAGACTAGCAGCCCCGACAGTCCCCATACAGACACTGGTAGCAACACCTGTCGCAACACCTTTGGCAACACCAGTACCAACATCGCTGGTAGCCCTTTCACCCTGAACAGAACCCCAGAAGGCCCCGATAGCAAATCCAGCTAAGGCAATCAAGGCAGGCCCGGCAGCAAGCTCAGCACAAGCAGCAAACCCGGCACTATCAACCCCGACAGCAGCAGACCCGGTAGCCCCGATAGCAAACCCGACTAAAGCCGAGGGAGCAACCGGGAGAGTGAGCGTCAAAGTAGCCTGACAAAGAAATTTAATGGTTTTTTTCGAAACAGCTACTAAACGATCCTGCAATGGAATACTTTCTATCTCATTATCAGTAAACTGTTTTTCACAGGAGAGATAATTTTTTTGGTCAGAACTTTCCACGCATTCCCGTGTACCTGAACGGCCAGAAGAATCTTTGCATTTTGTACTATCGTTTATTTTATTTATTGAACCAAAGTCCATTTTTGGATTAGAAGCGATAATTTGGTCCATATCAAACCTTCCGTTTTAATTAATGTTTGTTACAGCTAATAGATATTTATATTTGGTTTTAGTTCCCTATGAACACTAAGATATTTAACCAATTCTGCCGCTAAGGTGTTTTCCTTGCCCGAAAAGTGATCGTTAAATAAAAACTCTTATCAACCCGGAAACAAAAAGGCCGCTGTGAAGCGGCCTGATTTCAAAAGACATCTCGATAAAGCAGACAGACTCCCGGAGTAACCCAAGGAGCCAGGAAGCAATGCTTGATAATCCCTGTGATACGAAGCTTATTAACTGATCTTCCGTTTACGAGGCTGTTTGCCCGTCGGCTTTGAGGCTTTGGCTGAATCAGACTTCCGGGCGCTGCTGGCTTTCTTCTTACCGGCAGTCTTCTTTTTGCCGGAAGCGGTTGGCTTGCCCTTTTTACCGGTTGTTTTGGCGGATTTCCTGCCTTTCGTCCTACGGCCGGATGGCTTACCGTCTTCGGCAGAGCCCTTAGCGGATGAAGAGCCCTTGGCGGATGAAGTGCCTTTCCCTTTTTTAGCCGCCTCTTCAGCAGCCCTGGCTTCTCTGAGCAGTTTTTCCTTGGCCGCTGCCGACTTGAATCGACTGCCAAGTGCCGCGCTTCCGGATGAACGGGATTTTTTCGCCGAACCAGACTTACCGGATGACTTTCTTCTTCCCGGCCTGCTAAGTGCTGACAGCAGTTCAAAGTCGATCTTCTTATCGTCCAGATTCACCTTACTGACCATCACCTCCAACTCATCGCCCAGACCAAACCGGCGACCGGTGCGCTCACCGCGCATGCAATGATGAACATTGTCGTAAATATAATAGTCATCCGGCAGGCTGGTCACATGAACCAATCCCTCGACATAGACATCTTTCAGCTCAACAAACAACCCGAATCCGGTCACTGAAGAGACAATACCGCTGAAGGTCTGACCAATATGCTGCTGCATATAGTCGCACTTCAGCCAGTCCATGGCATCGCGGGTTGCCAGATCAGCCCGTCGCTCTGTGGTGGAACAGTGCTCTCCCAGTGCCTGAATATCGCCGGCGTTATAGGGGTAGATGCGCTTTTCAGGTATGGGGCTGGCCCCCACACGAACCACATGCCGGGAGGGGCTCTCTGAGCGGATAATATGACGAATCGCCCTGTGTACCAGCAGGTCAGGGTAACGGCGGATGGGCGAGGTAAAGTGTGCATAAGCCTTGAAGGCCAGGCCAAAATGCCCCTGATTATCACCACTGTAGACTGCCTGACTCATTGAGCGAAGAACCACGGTCTGAATCACATGGTAATCAGGACGATCTTTCACCCTAAGCAACAATGCCTGAATATCACGGGGGGTGATTTTGCCTGAGGGAAGTGCCAGCCCCAAACTGCCAATAAAGCTGTTCAGGTTAAGCTTCTTCTCCAGCGTCGGCCCTTCGTGCACACGGTAAAGCCCCGGGAGTTTGTGCTTTTCCAGGAACTTTGCCGCACACACATTGGCGCACAGCATACACTCTTCAATCAACTTGTGGGCGTCATTACGCTCCCTGGGCACAATCTGCTCAATCTTGCGGTGGCGACCAAAAATAATCTGGGTCTCCACCGTATCAAAATCAATCGTGCCACGCTCTGCCCGTACGGATACCAAGGTCTTGTAGAGCGAGTACAGATGCTCAAGGTGTGGCACTAATGGCTGGTACTGCTTCCGTAGCGCCCGGCCCTCATCACTGAGGGACAACATATCCCAGACTTTGGTATACGTCAGCCGCGCATGGGAGCGGATAACACTCTCATAGAATTTGTAGCCGGAAATCTTGCCTTTGCCACTGATGGTCATTTCACAGACCATTGCCAGGCGATCTACTTCGGGGTTCAGGGAGCACAAACCATTGGACAGAACCTCCGGCAACATGGGAATCACATGCCCCGGGAAGTAAACCGAAGTCCCCCGGTTAACCGCTTCCTTATCCAGGGCTGAGCCCGGTTTCACATAGTGGGAAACATCGGCAATCGCAACAAACAGTCGCCAGCCGCCGCCTTTTTTTGACTCACAATAAACCGCATCATCAAAATCACGGGCATCTTCACCATCAATTGTGACAAACGGCGTTGCCCGTAAATCGACCCGGCAATCTTTGTCCGACTCTGCGACCTCAGTTGTAAAACCCTTGCACTGTTTTTCCACCGCTTCCGGCCAGTCATGGGGAATATTATGGGTGCGAACAGCAACCTCGACCTCCATGCCGGCATCGGCTCTGCCACCGAGAATTTCCTTAACAATGCCCATAGGCATGTTGCGACGGCCGGGCTGCCGGGTAATTTCCAGCAGAATATATTGCCCCTCCGTGGGCATCAGCGGGCCCGGCTGAACAATAATCTCCCGGCTGATACGGGGGTTTTCAGGCACCATAAAGGCCGCACCAGACTCGGTATAGTAACGACCGACGACCTGTGTCGTATTTCTCTCAATCACCTCAACCAGCTGGCCTTCCCTGCGGCCACGATGATCGACACCTGATTCACGCACAACCGCACGGTCACCATCAAACAGCTGGCGCATCTCACGGGGGGAAAGGTAGAGATCTTCACCACCACCATCCGGCATTAAAAAGCCAAATCCTTCTTTATTGCCCTGAACTACCCCTTTAATAAGATTCAGCTTACTGATCAGGGCAAAGGCATTCTTGCGATTTTGCAGCAGCTGACCATCGCGGATCATCGCCTTAAGGCGGAACATCAGCGCTTCCTGCTGTTCTTCGTCGTTTATACCCAGTGCACGACATAACGCCCGATGGCTGACCGGTGCCCCTCGTTGCTCAAGGTATTCCATGATGTACAGACGACTGGGGATCGGGTTTTCATAGCGCTCTGCTTCGAGAGATGCCTGACTATCCTGGCTTTTCCACCCTTTTGACATGGGCTTATTGCACCTCTTTTAGGGCGTATGGCAGCCCGGGGCTGCCTGGTGAAAATGAAAATCTACAATCATGATATCTTTCTTCAAAGGCCATGGAGGGGGGAGAAGTTAACATTGAATCCATTCTGTATTAGTACATGCATCAGACTATTAATGCAAAGGGAGAAAGTGAAAAGAGAGCATAACAAAAGAATAGCTGATCTCAGTGTTATGCCAAAACAACCGGCGGAGACAGTGTAATGCAAGCCGGATCCCTGAAGGCAAATGATACTTCCCCAGGACAGATCAACAGAAAAAACTGCTTGAGACCGGGAACTATTGACTGGCAGGTAAGTCCAATTCATTGATTGCCGGAACTCCGGGATTTGCAAGCGCCAATCCCGAAACATCATAAATTCAACGAAGTCAGAAGCATGATACACAGTAGCAGCCCTGCCCCCATCCAGACTGGTAATCAATCGCCCAATGCCACTGATGCACCACCGTATCGGGCAACCCGGCGGACTTCCAGTCAGAAGCTCACCCTCCGTTGCCATCAAGCCATCAACTTGATTTCTCTGAAATTCAAGAGTCGTGAATCGACATTGTTACGGGCTGCAACAACCGGTGATCTGCCACTGATCAGGCGACTGGTTCGCCAGCACACTTTAGCCAACGGTAACTCTGTTGGGACAGGGCTGGAAGACGCGGCGGCCAAAGCAGCGGCAAACGGCAAGGCAGAAGCATTGGAGTTATTGCTTGAGTTTGGGGCCTACCCGAATTATGCGTTGGCGGGTGAGAATTTTCTGATCCCCCCAAGAAGAATGTTTGATGCGCGGGGACGCCGTCGCCAGTATCATGTTACAGAAAAGCTGACACCAGAAATAGTGAGTATATTGCTTAATAATATTTATATTCGCCCTGAAGTCACCATCAGGCTTGGGGATACCGGGGGCCATTATCTGCGTTTTACGCCAAAGGAATTAATCAACAGCAACCCTGGCAATATCAACAGGGAAGTAATCTGTAAAATGCTTGCCAGTCACAATCGAGTCGATGTGAACACGGAGATCTCTTTTTACCAAACGGGTGCGTTCGCTCTATCCAGCAAAGTAGATAATCAGAGTTTTTATCCACATCCACAAAGTCCTTACATCCACGTAAATTTTATTGGCCAGACCCTGATGTTTGATAACTTCGGCCTGACTGAGCATCTGCTTACAGACCAGACTCTGAATCTGGATCCCGGCTTACCCATCGGCACAGGAGCCGCTGAAAACCTGCTGATTATTTTTATGGACAAGTACTGCAAAGGATGTTTTCGCAAATTAAACCAGCGTTTTGATATTTTACTCAACGCTCTAAGGGACAAAATTGCCAACTCTGGCACCTTTCGCAACCAACTTTTGGCCAGCGAAAATGAGCTGTTCAAACAGCAATTTCTCACACTGTTTGCTATCGGGCATCAGGACAGGCATGACCCATCCCCTGCTGATTTTCAACATCTTAACTGCGATCAACTAAACAATAAAATTATGGACATATTTTTGACCATATCTTATGAAGCCCCGCCCGATTATCATCGTCTTTACCCAAATCCACCACCAAGTTATGACTCAGTTATTGCAGGTGACTTTGAAAGCGCTTAATAAATTGATGTCAAAACCATAACTACTGACAATATCACCCTAGTACATGGTTTCAATGAGTTTGACGTGTACGATCTCCGTTCACCCTGAGCGGAGTCGAAGGGTGCTTGGCACGATCTATCAGAGTCCGGAGTTTCCGCCTTTAGGCCCTATGGGTCCTTCGACAAGCTCAGGACGAACGGAGTGCGGAGGCACGACAACCCGTCAAACTCATTGAAACCATGTACTAGGTATAAAGCCGGTTTGTCCAATGATAAACCGGCGATTTTGTCACAGAGGCCAATCCTGATGATCAGGCAAACGGCTGACACAGAACGATAGTTTCTACACGGTCCGGTCCGGTGGAAATAATATCAATCGGTGCACCGGTGACTTCTTCAAGACGCTTGATATAAGCCAGCGCATTGGCAGGCAGCTCATCAAGGCTCTTCGCACCAAATGTCGACTCACTCCAGCCCGGCATCTCTTCATAGACAGGCTGAACCGACTCGTACTCTTCAACATCAACAGGCGTGGTAATGGACTCACCATCAGCATTCTTGTAATCCACGCAAATGCGGATTGTTTCCAGACCGTCAAGTACATCCAGTTTGGTCAGGCAGAGGCCACTGACCGAGTTGATCTGAATAGCCTGTCTCAGGGCTACGGCATCAAACCAGCCACAACGGCGTGGACGACCGGTCGTAGCACCAAACTCATTACCGACTTTGGCCAGATGGCGGCCATTTTCGTCATCCAACTCTGTCGGGAAGGGGCCTGAACCTACACGGGTGGTGTAAGCCTTGGTAATACCCAGGACATAATCCAGGTACAGCGGACCAAAACCAGTCCCCGTAGAGGTACCACCTGCGGTGGTGTTGGATGACGTGACAAACGGGTAAGTGCCGTGGTCGATATCCAGCAGAGAACCCTGGGCACCTTCAAACAGAATGTGGTCACCACGCCCATGATGCTCATGCAGACGGTCTGAAACACGATCAATCATCGGAATCAGTTCCCTGGCCATGGCCAGCGTGTCATCCAGAACGGTCTGGTAATCTACGGCTTCTGTCTTGTAGTAGTGCTGCAGGGCAAAGTTGTGATAATCCATCACTTCTTTCAGCTTTCTGGCAAAACGTTCAGGGTGCAGCAGATCAGCAACACGTAAACCTCGGCGAGCTACCTTGTCTTCATAGGCAGGACCGATACCACGCCCCGTCGTACCGATTTTGGCTTCGCCACGGGCCAGCTCGCGGGCCTGATCCAGCGCCACATGGTAAGGCAGAATCAGAGGACAGGCAGGGCTGAGTTTCAGGCGCTCGCGCACAGGAATACCGGTTTCTTCCAACTGCTTCATCTCTTTCAGCAACGCTTCAGGAGACAGCACAACACCGTTACCGATGTAACAAACCACATCTTCCCGCAGGATTCCGGAAGGAATCAGGTGCAGAACGGTTTTCTCACCATTAATAACAAGGGTGTGTCCGGCATTATGGCCGCCCTGGAAGCGAACAACAGCTTCCGCCTGCTCGGTCAGCAGGTCGACAATCTTGCCTTTACCTTCATCACCCCACTGGGTGCCAAGTACGACAACAGTCTTACCCATGGAATCGGTCTCTTAGTTTCAATGCAATTTATAACGGTTCAACCAACCATTCGCCGTCACGGCAGATCAGCTGATGGTTGCAACCCATACCTGCTGCGTCTGTCGCTTGCCCGGGCAGCTGGCGAACTACCCGCTCCCCCTGCCGACGCAGGGACTGCACCAGGGCAGCATCCGCATCAACAGGCGCAAAAATGGTCTTGCCTTCGGTACAGTCTTCTGTACTTTCTGTTTTCAGCTCCAGCAACGCCTTAAGCTCCATAAGCGTCTTGAGGTCAGTGCTGAAACCGGTCGCAGGGCGTGATCGGCCGAAGGCTTCACCGATCCCATCATAGCGCCCACCTTTGGCGATTGCCTGCCCCTGACCGGGCAGATAAGCCGCAAAAACGACACCTGTATGATAGTTGTAGCCCCTGAGTTCGCCCAGGTCGAAATAGAAGTCAGCACCCGGATAAAGACTGGTAATCTCTCTGGCAATCAACCCGAGTTCATCCAGAGCAGTGGCGACGCCCTCAGGACCATCAGCCAGCTCACCCCTGGCCCGTTCCAGTATTTCCGGACCACCGGCCAGATTGGGCAGGCTTTTCAGCATTCGGGCAGACCCTGCGCTGATATCCCACTGATTGACCAGCTGTTCAACTTCAGAGATCGCCTTGCGCTGCAAGGCATCAAAAAGCGCCAGCTCCTGATCACCCGATAGTCCGGCCTGAGATGCCAGCAACCGGTAAATCTGCACATGCCCAAGATCCAGACTGACTGAATCGGCTTCCACCTGAGCCAGGGTTTCCAGCATCAGGGAAATCACTTCCAGGTCACTTGCCACGCCAGAGTGACCATACAGCTCTGCACCGATCTGGATGGGTGACCTTGAAGCCCCGAGGGAAGCGGGGCGGGTATGAAAGACACTGCCTGAATAACAAAGCCTTACCGGCCCATCCACTTTCAGGGTATGGGCATCAATTCTGGCCACCGCCGGTGTGGTATCTGCCCTTAATCCCATGGTTCTACCGGTCAGCTGATCGGTTACCTTGAAGGTTTGCAGATCCAGGTCATGACCGACACCTGCCGTCAGTGACTCGATAAATTCCAGATGGGGAGGAATCACCAGTTGGTAACCCCAGCGGTCAAACAGGTCGAGTATGTCGCGCCTTAACTTTTCAGCACAACGGGCTCTGCCGGGAAGAATTTCCTCAATTCCATCAGGGAGCAGCCAGCGATCAGCGACGGTCATAACAGCCTCTCTTATTGTTACTGTGGAAGTTTTTTCTTCGCTACTTGCCCACACACGAAAAAACCGGGCGAGGCCCGGTTTTGATAATATTACCACGGTTTTTTAGCGCTGGCAGCAAGAGTTCATTATTTGCCTTGCTTATCGTGATTAAAGTAGCGGAAGAAATCACCTTTTGGTTCTATCAGCATGACGTTACCGGACTCTCCGAAGCTCTCTTTGTAGGCCTGAAGGCTACGATAGAAGGCATAGAATTCCCGATCCTGCCGATACGCTTTGGCATAAATCTCAGCTGACCTGGCATCCCCGTCACCGCGGATCATTTCAGACTGACGGTAGGCATCGGCCAGAACCACCTGCTTCTCACGGTCGGCATTCGCCATGATACCTTCTGCCATCTCCTGACCACGGGAACGATAGTCCTGGGCCTCTTTCTCACGCTCGGATGACATCCGCTCAAATACCGAGTCACTGACCTGGGGAGGCAGGTCAATCCGCTTGATACGTACATCCATAACACTGACCCCCAGCTCATCCTGGGCAACTTCATTCAGCGTTGTGGTCAGCTCTTCCATCATCTCGTCACGCTGGCCGGACACCACTTCGTTCAGAGTGAGGCTACCAAACTGGTTCCGCATGCTGGACTCAGCACGCTGGGCAAGCAGGTTACTGGCACGGAATACATCGCCTGCCGTTGCGCGGTAGAAGTCGTAGACGTTGTGAATGCGCCACTTGATGTAGGAATCGACAATCACGGCCTTCTGCTCAAGGGTCAGGAAGCGCTCGGATGGCACATCCAAAGTCTGCAGACGGCCATCAAACACCTTAACCTTGTCAACCAGCGGGATTTTCACATGCAGGCCCGGAGGGATACTGTCACGTACTACCTGACCAAAACGAAGTTGCACCGCCCTCTCCCGTTCGGAGATAACGAATAAACTTCCCCATGCCAGTATTACAACAACCAGAGAAATAATCAGTCCAGTGAAGGCTTTCTGACTCATCGACTTACCCTCCCCCCACTGACTCGCGAGCTATTGACGCGTTTATTCAATTCTTCTGTCACCCGGGTGGTAATCTCGTTTAATTCCTGGGCAGATAACTGTCTGGATGGCACTTTGCTGCTACCATGGGACTGTGTCAGTTTATCCAGCGGCAGATACATCATGTTATTGCCACCTTCAACATCCACCAGTACCTTGCTGGATTTACTGAACACGTCTTCAATCGCCTCAATATATAGACGCTCGCGGGTTACTTCAGGTGCCTGTTGGTACTCACCCAACAGTTTCACGAAACGATCCGCCTCACCCTCTGCCTTGGCAACTACCTCATCACGGTAACCGTTGGCACTCTCAATAATACGCTGAGCCTGACCACGGGCTTCCGGAATGATCTTGTTGGCATACACCTGGGCCTTGTTCTTGGCCCGTTCTTCATCTTCACGGGCGCGGATAACGTCATCAAACGCTGCCTGCACTTCTTTGGGAGGATGGGCGCTCTCAATGTTTACCTTGGCAACATTAAGGCCGGTACCGTAGCTGTCCAGATAAGCCTGAAGGCGATCACGCACTTCGATACCCATCACCTCACGACCTTCGGTCAACACCTGGTACATCTCGGAGCCACCGACAACATGACGCAATGCACTCTGTGTCGCTTCTTCCAGACTGACCAGCGGCTTAGCAACGTTGAGAACATAGTGCTTGATATCATCAATGTTGTACTGAACCGACATGGCCACCTCGACGATGTTCTCGTCTTCGGTCAACATTTGCTGCAAGAGGTTATAGGTCCGAAGTTCAGTCACCCGTTCCTGAAACTTGGTTTCAATGGGAGGGAAGTACATATGCAGGCCAGGGCCAACCGTCTCTGCATACTCACCAAAGCGCAGGATGACGGCCTGCTCTTTTTCATCAACGGTATAGACCGCATTCCAGATGTAGGCTGCAACAGCGAGTATCAGAATGCCAATAAAAATGCCGGAAGAGGAGCCTGCCTGAGCACCACCACCGGAGCCACCACCGCCTTTGCGGCTTCCCCCAAACATGGAATTCAGTTTTTCCTGAAATTTGCGAAAAGCATCGTCCAGGTCCGGTGGTCCTTGCTTATCGCCTTTGTTACCACCGCCCCATGGATCCTGGTTGTTTCCACCCGGCTCGTTCCAGGCCATATATGTCTCCGTAGAGTCAGCATCAGATTGAATTTTGGTTTGAGCATCCCTGTTACTGGGGACAACAGGCGATTAAATCCATTGCCGGTCCATCAGAGGATGTGCACACCATAGTTACCTACAGACCTTGAGAGTCCCAGGTATGACATGACGTCGCAGGATAAATTTCCAGAGCAGTCATCAACTTCCACTTCGCCCTTCACTGCAACACAGGAGCGTAAAAAATGCAATGTATCCGTACCGTCCGGAATCCTGACCAGCCTTTACAGGCACTCAATAAGACGTACCCGGTAAAGATAGTTCCTGAGCCAGATTGTAGAGTTTGGATAGCGAATAGCGCAAGCCGAATTGGTAAAGACCGCAACGGATTTTCTTTACAAACACCAAATCAGAGCTGTTTCGCCCAAATTTCATCCATCTGTCCTGATGAAATATTCTGTCCAGCGAGGAACGCTTTTTATCATCTGCGGCTACACTTTTTGACCGCATAAACAGTACATACTGTTACTGGCACACAGCCAGCAGAGACAGCGAGAAGGTAATATTGAAGATAAAAGACATCGTACGTATTGACCCGAGCCAATACGCACAAACCACAAGAGCTTACAGCATGGAATTAAAGCAACTCTCACTCAGACCTTCCTGCTTGGAAAGGCGCTCAAAGTCAGACTTTGGCAGGCGAATATCCAGAACCACATCACCACTATCGGAGTAGACTTCGGATTGAATAGCGCCAAGCTTATAAAGACGGGCACGGATGCGTCCCTGGGCAGGCTTCAGGGTTAACTGCCCCTGCAGCATATCATCAGAAAGCAACTCTTTGATGGCGTCTTGCAGCAGATCAGCACCCTCACCGGTCACTGCGGAAACCCAGACTCGCACAGGACGCCCTTCATCATTGCGCTGGATTTTCGGCTCTACCCCCTGTAACAGGTCAATTTTATTATAGACCTCCAACTGTGGCACTTCATCCGCATTGATCTCTTTCAGTACCGAATGAACCTGATCCATGTTTTCCAGACGCTCCGGATCATGGCTGTCAATAACATGCAGCAGCAGATCAGCCTGACGGGTTTCCTCAAGGGTTGCCCGAAATGCCTCCACCAGCTTATGAGGCAGGTGACGTATGAAACCCACCGTATCCGCAAGAACGACAGGCCCGATATCCGGCAAATCAATTCGCCGCAGCGTTGGGTCAAGGGTGGCAAACAGTTGGTCAGCCGCATAAACCACCGACTCGGTCACGCGGTTAAACAGTGTCGACTTGCCAGCGTTCGTATAGCCAACCAGTGATACCTGGGGAACCTCTGCCCGCTGTCTGGAACGTCGCCCCTGCTCCCGCTGCCTGCGCACCTTTTCCAAACGACGGCTAATGCTTTTGATGCGCGCCCTGAGAAGACGACGGTCGGTTTCCAGCTGGGTTTCACCCGGTCCTCTCAGGCCGATACCACCCTTTTGTCGTTCAAGGTGAGTCCAGCCGCGAACCAGTCGTGTGCTCATGTGTTGCAACTGAGCCAGCTCAACCTGAAGTTTACCTTCAAAGGTTCTGGCACGCTGAGCAAAAATATCCAGAATCAGTCCGGTACGATCAATAACCCGGCATTTCAGCTCTTTTTCCAGATTACGTTCCTGGCTCGGAGAGAGGGCATGATTAAACAGCACAACATCGACATCGTGCAGGACAACCAGCTGACGGATTTCTTCAACTTTGCCGGGACCGACAAAGAAACGGGGATTGGGATGTTTGCAGCCTGCGGTAATAAATGCGGCAGACTCAACGCCAGCGGAGCGTACCAGCTCCATAAATTCCTGGGGGTCTTCCCGCTCACGCTCATCGTTCAATTCCAGATGAACAAGAACCGCGGCTTCACCACCCTCATGGCGGTCAAAAAACAAATAGATCTCCTAAACAGCCACGAACCGCACGAGCTGAGAACCAGCTAACAGACAACCTGAAAACAAGACTGCGCCACATGGCTCATTTTTAAAATAAATATAAACACCTAAAGGCACCTCAGGTGCCTTCAAGATGCATCAACAGAATTACTCATTCTCAGGCTGATCAGTACCCTGCATCGGCAAACGAACCGGACGGCTGGGAACGACAGTTGATACGGCGTGCTTGTAAACCATCTGGCTCACCGTATTCTTGAGAAGAATAACGAACTGATCGAAAGACTCAATCTGCCCCTGAAGCTTAATACCATTAACCAGGTAGATAGAAACCGGCACGCGTTCTTTACGCAGCACATTCAGGTAAGGGTCTTGTAGAGAATGCCCTTTTGACATTTCTGTACTCCTTTTAATTCTCGGGTTTTTGAATAGCCTTGTTTCACTTTGGGGAGGACTATCCGCTGGACCGGCTGTGCCAGTACTCATTGTTCAATATATGTACAGCCTATGAAATGCCGACTCACATTAAGCTAACCCAACACCGCACTCAATAAGTAATATTAGCTACTCCCACCAGTCCTGCCGGAACAATTAGAGGTTCTAAGGTACTACTTTATTAAGCAATAAGTCTAAACAGCCAACGGTTTATGGAAGAAATTTGCATTAACGCCCTCGGCATTCCTCAGGGCTATGCACTTTACCTCATGACTATAAATTATACCGATGTTATTTAAGGGCACCCTCCAAAACTTTCAAGGCATCACCCGGCAGGTTGTTGGAAAACGTATCAAGCCAGTGAATATCAGGCCAGCTTCTGAGCCAGGTTAACTGCCTTTTAGCCAGTTGTCGGGTCGCAATAATACCTCTTTCGACCATCTCATCGTAGCTTAGTTCCCCAACAAGGTAAGACCAGGCCTGACGATAACCAACAGAACGGACAGAAGGCATGGTAACATTCAGGTCCCCACGCTGATAAAGCCGGGTTGCTTCCTCCAGAAAACCGTTCTCCAGCATCATTCTGAAACGCAGTGCAATGCGTTCATGGAGCACAGAACGGTCTTTTGGAGCCATCGCCAGGCTGACAATGCCATAGGGTAAACGTTGCACTTTCTGCTCCCTGTGCCATTGAGAAAGCGGTTTACCTGTCAGCTCATAAACCTCCAGGGCGCGCTGCAAGCGCTGGGTATCCGAGGGTTTTATTCTCAGTGCCGCTTCCGGATCAACGCCTGAGAGCTGCTGGTGTAAAAATGCCCAACCCCGTGCCCGTGCACTATCCAGCAGCCGTTGACGAACCCCGGCATCGGCAGCGGGCATGGTCGCCATACCGTCCCTGAGCACCTTAAAGTACATCATCGTACCACCAACCAGCAGAGGTATTCTCCCACGGGCGGTGATATCGGCCATCAACGCCAGGGCATCCCGTCGAAAATCGGCGGCTGAATACGATTCCGCCGGATCAAGAATGTCGATCAGGTGATGAGGCGCTTCCACCAGAACCTCAGGTTCCGGCTTGGCAGTGCCAATATCCATCCCTTTATAAATAAGTGCCGAGTCAACACTGATGATCTCAAAAGGCAGCTCTTTGATGAGCGCTACCGCAAGGTCAGTTTTGCCTGAAGCGGTAGGACCCATCAAAAATACAGCGGGAGGGAGCCGCTTTTCCTCATGCGCGGACATAGGAGAATGTGTACCTGAAAATAATAAAAATGTGATTCTATAGGGAAGGTCTTTTTTTGCAATGCGGGGAGACCAGATATTTCATTTTTCAAAAGCCAGACTGATCTACCTTAGTTGCAAACAGTCCGGGATAATTTTATCGGAAAACAATTGCGCTAATACTTCATTCAGGTCTTTAGAATCAGAAATATCATCCAAGGCTTGTTTTAATTCTACTGCCCCCTGGTTCAAGTTATCGATAAAACTGCCAATTTCACAAGCAGTAAGATGATCAAACAAATTTCTCCAGCCAGGTGCCAATATCAACTCCCCGCCACCTATACAATCAAATCCTGTATAATCACACCCCCCTTCAAACTTATAAACACTACCATCCTTTAATTCGCCAAACATGATCCAGTTTTCTACTTCATTTTCACCCTCCTGATATGAGAAGACTTTGTCAATATCCCTGCACTCAGTTGTGTATTCGACCATACCGGGCTGCGGCGTCCCCCGTGTTTCCCAGGAACCATCATCAACTAAAAAAGAATACCATGCATAATTACCCTCCCAGAGCGAACCGTCAATTTCCACCGGAGTAAACACAATATTTCTCACCTCCTCTCTAGTGCTGGAAAATAAAGGCTTACACTCTGAACTGCTTATTAATGCAGCACCCAATCGGCGAAGGTCATCCAGTCCAAGGTATTGAATTAATCGATCACTGATAACTTGAATATTTAATACCTGAGAATAAATATCTTCTTTCAGTGGTAATTTATTTTTAACTACCCTGGCATCCATTATTTTTGGATTACCGTTTTCTGATGATTCCTCTGTACCCACTTTACTTTGGTCTGTGGTACTCGTACTAGATAACGTGTTTAATGTACTAGCCAATAATGCAGGATCCATACCCCACCCTCTTCACAATTTTTTTTCACCTGAAATTGCATAGAAAAAGTGTCCAAGTTAATCCAGCGATTGACGGTTGGCTGAAACACCAACGCAATACCCGATCCGTATCTGAACCAGGGAGAAAACGGTACAGGGCAATCTCATGTTTTAATTCATGACTCATAGGCAGATAATCGACACTCCATGATGGTAGAAAATTGAAAATTTGCCAGAAATCTTTCTGACAATGCTGCCGCTTTGTTCATTTATTGAGATTTATCGGCTACGCGATAAGAGCCCCTTATTTGCTCATTGTAATGCACTGTCGTACATTACAAACTCTGAACTCAAGCTCTTAAGGCAAGCCGAAAAAATTTATACAACAAAAACAATTAAAAAAAGGCAACACAATGAAGACCATTACCAAACTCAATCGAGTTGGCTATGCCATGGGGGACCTGGGCAACACACTGACCTTCGGTATGATGTCCACTTTCTTGCTGGCTTATTATACGGATGTACTGGGTATTACTGCCGCTGCAGCGGGGACGCTGTTTCTCGTTGCCAGAATCTGGGATGCGGTGAATGACCCGATCATGGGTGCTATCTGTGACAAACTCTTCACCCGCAAGCATACCGGGGACAAGTTTCGCGGCTTTCTGGTAAAAGGCAGCTGGCCTGTTGCGGTGGCAGCCATTTTTGTGTTTTGGGCACCACAGGGCCTGAGTGACTCACAAAAACTGATTTGGGCATACGCCACCTACATTGTCTGGGGCATGGCATATACCTTTATCAATATTCCCTACGGTTCACTGGCGACGGTGATGACCAATGATAAAGGTGAGCGGGCCTCTCTTTCCGCTGCCAGAGGCGTCGGTAGCATGGCTGGCAATGTCGTAGGCAACATTGCCGTACCACTTTTCCTGTCGATTTTCGCCGATGACTTTGCCAAAGGTTATTTGTACTCTGCTGTCTTCGTCAGCATTTTTGCCATGATCGCCTATCTTATATCCTACCGGTGTACTGCTGAATATATACGACACGAGCCTTCAACCGAAAACATTAACATTTTTCAGGGTATCACCTCTCTGCGGAAAAATTCATTATTTCTCTGTGTGAGTATATCTTCCGCATTTATGCTGGCGGCATTTATGGCCCAGAGTGCCATTACCTACTATTTCCTGACTGAGAACCTGGATGGCCAACTGTGGTTCATATCCTTAAGCTCAGCGGTCAGCGTTCTTGCTATCCTTATCATTTCATCGTTTATCGGAAAGCTCGCCTTAAAGTTCGGTACCCGAAAAATTATGATTACCGGATTTCTGTTAGCCGGTATTACAGCGACCGTTTGCTTTTTACTGCCTGACTCAATTTATGTCATGTTCCTGTGGCTCTTTGTAGGCATTCCACTGATGCTGCTTCCTAATTTGCTGGTCTGGGCAAATGTATCTGACAGTATTGACTACAACTCTTACTTAACTGGTCAGCGTCAGGAAGGCGTTATCTATTCCAGCTATTCATTTGCCCGTAAGATGGGGCAGGCACTGGCAGGTTTCATCGCGGGTACGGGGTTATCTTTTATTGGCTATCAGGCAGAACAGGAAACACAGCCAGCCTCAGTATTGCTCGGCATCGATGCACTAATGTTCCTCTTGCCTGCTGTGGCACTGTTTATATGTGCGCTTATCTACTTTGTGATGTGGGATGAATCCAAGATCAAATCAGCCAGTGAAAGTGACGCAGACTTGAGCGGACAGCCCGCCTGATGTCTGGAACAGTTCAACTTCAAAATCCTTTGAAGTTGAACTGACAAGGATTCGACTTTAGTGTTTGAACTTTTTCAAGTTAATAAGCCAAAGACATCTTATTCAATTTGAAATCAGCTTTTTGTCACTCTGACACTGGACCAATGGCTGCAGACAATGACCATGTCTAAATCATTTTTATTATTTCAGCCCTAACTGCTCGTTAGTGACGTTTACCTCGGGTTGGGACAAATTACCCACCAAAGACTTGTAATTTTCCTTGGGTTCGGGCGAATCACCCACCAAAGACTTGTAATTTTCCCCGGGTTCGGGCGAATCACCCACCAAAGACTTGTAATTTTCCCCGGGTTCGGGCGAATCACCCACCAAAGACTCGTGATTTTCCCCGGGTTCGGGCGCATCACCCCCAAAAGACTCGAAAGGGACAGAACCTTCGGCCTCAGCTTCGTACCTCCCGACAAAATATACGTCCGAATTTGGACCCGATTCTGACATATCGTTCCGATCTGGTTGTTTAGCCACAACACCTTGATCGGCTTTAGGCAGTAATGGCTTTGTCAAGCCTGCCGGGTCATCTTCCGATGGTTTTGGGCAGCAAGCCGCCACTACACACGCTTTGACCAATCTATAACTAAAATTAAGGCAGTTTTGACACTGATCAGGTTGGGCATCATTATCACTTGCTGCTTTCCATGCATTCGAGAAGAAATCTACTATTTTGGAACTATCATCAAAGCGCATATAAACCTCCTGAATCCCGTCAAACAGGGATTGATATTATTATTCGTACTTATATAAGACCTCTTATTTATGAAAAGATTCCATAAAATGTATTCATTTATCTTTTTCGGGTTAAAATGGGTGAAAAATAGCACCTTGTTAACGGTACTAAAGTACAATTAATCTATTTGTCACACATGACTAATCCAGTACATCATTTCGATGAGTTTGATGTGTACAATCTCCGCTCAGGACGAACGGAGCTTGGGAGGCATTGATAGAAAGAACCCATCAATTGCATTGAAACCATGCACTATGTCGCCGCTGTTTTCTTTCTCGGAATACCCAGGCGCTGGCGCCGCTCCCAGAGTGTTTTTCTACTGATACCCAGTTTCTGTGCAAGATCGGTTTCGGTCATCTGATCCTGGTGCTCAAGAACAAAACGCTGGAAGTAGTCTTCCAGAGTCAGGCCATCCTGAAGTTCTTCGGCATCCTGACGAAACAGGGTCTGCTTCACACGAACGTCAATATCCAGGTTTTCCGGGGTGATGATATTGTCTTCAGAAAGAATGACACCCCGTTCGATGGCATGCTCCATTTCGCGAACATTCCCGGGCCACTGATACTGGGAAATGGCAGCCATGGTTTCGGGAGCCATTGAGAAGACGTCCAGCCCCATTTTGCCACAGGTTTTGGCCAGCAGTTTTTCCGCCAGCATCAGGATATCACTGCCTCTCTCCCTGAGTGGCGGAATGCGCAGTTCCACCACTTTCAGTCGATAGTAGAGGTCTTCACGAAACTCATTCTGTGCAGAGAGCTGACGGAGATTCCGGTGAGTAGCGGCAATCAGTCGCACATTAACCGACTGGGACTGTACTGAACCGACACGACGAATTTCACCTTCCTGAAGCACTCGAAGTAGCCTGGCCTGGGCTTCCAGTGGCAGCTCACCAATTTCATCAAGAAACAGTGTGCCACCATTGGCCGCTTCGATCAGGCCGGTTCTAGCGGCGGTAGCCCCGGTAAATGCCCCTTTTTCATGGCCAAACAGTTCTGATTCAATCAGTGTTTCCGGAATGGCGGCACAGTTAACAGAAATCATCGGGCCATTGATGCGTTTACTGTTTTCATGGATGGCCCTGGCAACCAGCTCTTTACCGGTGCCTGATTCACCCTGAATCAATACCGTGGCATCGGTTGGGGCCACCTTCTGTATTTGCCGGAACAATAGCTGCATGGCATCACACTGTCCCAGAATGCCATTAAAGCCATCGCCGGAGCAGATCGCTTCATTGTTGCCCTGTTCCGCATCGCTGCCAGGACTCTGAGCTGCCTGCTTTTCAATAGCTTCGGCCACGCGCTGAATCATCTCTGCATGATCAAAGGGCTTGGCAATATAATCCACGGCCCCCTGCTTCATGGTCGAGACTGCCGAGTTCAGGCTGGCATAGCTGGTCATGATCAGTACCGGGATGCCATTGGCCAGGTTGATCATTTCCGTACCGGGCTTACCGGGAAGCCTCAAATCGCTGATGATCAGTGAAAAAGACTGTTGTTTCAGGCAGTCTTGCGCTTCGTGAACAGAGCCTGCCTCGGTAATACAATATCCCTGTCGTTCAAGCAGACGACGCAGCGACGACCTGATAATTTCTTCGTCCTCGACAATCAGTATCTGGTCCTGACTCATGCCATGTCCCCCTGAAATTCCAACGGCTGCTCCCCTGTGTCTACCGTCCTCACTGAGTCAGACTCGTAGCGTGGAAGCGAAATGATAAAGCAGGTCCCCCGCCCTGTGAGTGGATCCAAAGGGCTCACCACCTGAATACTGCCAAAATGTTCTTCGATAATATTCCAGGTGAGAGCCAGACCCAGGCCCGTTCCCTTACCCGCTTCTTTGGTGGTGAAAAATGGCTCAAACAGCCTTTCCTGAATGGCTTTGGGAATGCCATGCCCCTGGTCTTCAAAACGAAGGGTGACCGTGTGCTGGTTGGCTGTGCTGCTAACGGAAACAACACTCTCCGCCGTGCCAGTGCCTTCCTCTGAGGCATCGGCGGCATTTTTCAGCAGATTGATAAACACCTGTTGTAATTTTTGGCTGTTACCGCTGACGCAGAGACCATCGATGCACAGATTACGGAATACGATATTGCTGTTCTTATGGCTCAATTGCAACAGACTGATGGCTTCCTGAATGGTGCTGAACACTTCTACGGGTTCGGCTACCGATGGAGAATCACTGTTTTGCTCTCCCCCTTTCTGACCAGAGTGAGCATAAGACACCAGTGTTTGCACAATGCGGCTGACTCTTTGGGTTTGTTCCAGTATTTGCCGGGCACTCTGTTGTATATCCGGGTCCGATGATAGTGCGCTCATTTCCTGGGCAAGGCAGTCTATACCGGTAATCGGGTTGCCAATTTCATGGGCAACACCGGCGGCCAGCTGCCCGATAGACGCCAGTCGTTCACTGTGAAAGAGCTGTTCTTCCAGCATTTGGGTTTCTGTCTGGTCCTCCAGCAACATGACCTGATTACCACCGGTACCGGAAACCGGTGCCTGAACTGCGGCTTTGTGCAGGCTGAAATAGCGGGTGCTGCCTTCCATTTCAACACAGTGCTTGTTCAGGTGATTGTCGGGGAGTTGCATAAAATCATTGAGGACCTGGTTCCAGGGAGCAGGAATGGTCTTCAGGGGCATCCCCAGAACAGCATCAGCGGGAATGCCGGTCAATTCTGCCATTGCCTGATTCCAGAGCATCACTTCGCCGGTGTTGTTCGATGGCAGCGATTCCGGGTGATCAACCGACGTGCTCTCCATGGCAGCATCAATGGAGCAGACGGCCATGGGCAGGCTGTTCAATGTGTCCCGGTGATAACGTCTCAGGCTATCAAGCTCACCGGCCAGACCGGTCAGCTTTGAGTGATACGCTTCCAGACGGGATTCCATAAAATGGATATCTTTGGGGACGTAATCATTATCAATATCCAGTGGCAAAAAGGAGTCAACGATGTCATGGGCAATGGTGGGTCCCATAAGCCCGGACAGATTATTCTCAATACGCTCCCTGAGACGTCTCAGGGAGTGCGGACGGTTGTCGTCCGGTCTCATATTGAGATCGGTCAGGGCTTTATTGATTTCCGTCTGCGCCGCTACCGGCCCCAGAGGGGCACTGAGCATCTCCTGAAATTCGTAGGAAGAGCGGGCCTTGGGGATTTTGTAGGGCTGCTGACGTACTTCACGAACCAGGCAGGCGGCCGCTGCACTGCGCTCTTCATCAGGCATCCTGGTAAAGCTGGAGACCAGGTAAAACACCAGCACATTCACCACCAGTGATGAGACGGCAGCAATATACCAGCCGTCGTTAGTGATGGTGCCAAAGTTGACGCTGCGGATTGGGAAAATCTCAAGTCCCATGGTTAAAGGCAGCATCAGGGTAAAGAACCAGACTGCGGTTCCAGAGAGAATCCCGAGAATCAGCCCCTTATGGTTTGCCCTGCCCCAATAGAGCGTAGAAAGAGTACCGGGCAACAGTTGCAAGGCTCCCACATAGGCGACGATGCTCAGGCTGTACATGTCCACCTCGTTATGCAGCAGCCGGTAAAACCCATAACAGGCGAGGATCAGGGTGGCGATAATCAGACGTTTTACATTGGTCAGCCAGCGATAGATATTCATCTGGGCCTGGGCCGGCTCTCCGGACTGATAAAGGGTCTGATAAAGCGGCAGGATGACGTGGTTCAGCAACATGGAAGACAGTGACAGTGAGGTCACCATAAACAGGCCACTGGCCGCAGAAAGCCCACCTATATAGGCGATGATAGTCAACCATTGACTATCCACGGCATGACCAATAGCCAGTGGAAAGTACTCGGGCGGATAAGGGCTCCCGATTTTGAGACCCGCCCAGAGAATCAGAGGGGTGGAAATACTCAACAGTAATAAAAAGAATGGCAGGCCCCAGCTGGCAGTGAATAACATTTTTATGTCGCGGTTTTCGGCAAAGGTCATGTGAAACATGTGTGGCATAACCACAGCAGAGGCAAAAAACATCAACAGCGTTGTTCGCCAGGGGCCATCTTCCAGATGAGAGTTCATCCCGATGATGACCTCAGAGTTGGCTTCAAGCCAGTGGTTTAATCCGGAAAAACCACCAAACACTTCGACGATGACGACGCCGCCCAGCAGCGCCATAATCAGCAGCTTCAGCAGCGACTCAAAAGCAATCGCCACCACCAGACCATCATGCTGGTGGCGGCTGGCCAAGTGTCGGGTACCAAACATCATGGTCAGTAACGTGACCATAATACAAAAACCGAAGGCCAGCATTTCCGGGGAGGTGTCATCGCTCAGCAGATAAACACCGTCTGCCACGGCCTGTATCTGCAGGGCCAGCAGGGGAAAAGTAATAAACAGCAGCAGCAGTGTACTTAGCGTACCCGCCACGGGGCTTCGGAAACGGAAGGCCAGCACATCGGCCAGAGAACTGAGTTGATAGGTGGAGGTTATTCTTAATATTGGCACCAGCAGGACAGGCGCTAATAAAAATGCACCGCTCAGGCCAAAGTAAAAACCGAGAAAAAC
This sequence comes from Endozoicomonas sp. ALC013, assembly GCF_049310205.1. Taxonomy (NCBI): domain Bacteria; kingdom Pseudomonadati; phylum Pseudomonadota; class Gammaproteobacteria; order Oceanospirillales; family Endozoicomonadaceae; genus Endozoicomonas; species Endozoicomonas sp. ALC013. The sequence continues at coordinate 36,317 of NZ_JBLYNS010000036.1, forward strand.
ATAACCATCGTCGTGGGCAACCCCGATACTGCCATAGTAGGCCCAGCTACTGGCATAGATACCCAGGGACAGAACATAGGTTGCCGGGTGATGAACCACTCTGCGCGGGATGATGCCTCGATCCGTCGCCCAGCCGCAGAGAAAAAGAACCGCCAGATAGGCAACACTGGCCAGAACGATATACTCCAGTTCAAAGCTCATCGCTGTTACCCCTGATCTGAAGGGTAAAGCCCGCGACAATCAGGATGAACCAGAGTATCCAGGGCTGATACCACTGTTCACCAAACGTAATCCACCAGCCCATGATGGCTGGAGAAAAAAGGTAAATACCGATCACCAGAAGCAGAACCAGGCGGTAGATATACATATTACGTCTGTGCAGTTTTGCCGTTGGACGGACATGGTAATGGTTATATGGGTAAACCGCAAAAGATTACTGGCAGTCTATTCCCGGTCAGCCTCCTGGATACAAGCGTGCATCTAAGTAGCTGGCCATATGGAATCGAATATTTCTGGCTACTTGGGCTGGTACTATGCGAGGCACAACGGAGGA
>NZ_JBLYNS010000037.1:0-36384 GCF_049310205.1 Endozoicomonas sp. ALC013
ATTTTTACCTTGAGTTCGCTCAAGGTTGCAAACCCCGATAGAGCAATCTGTCGGGGTTTTTGCATTGTAGCGAAAAAATATAAAGTGGATTAATTGCCCAACGGAGGCCACTGAAAAAGCCAGCTGTATTACCATTTGCCCAGCATTGGATTCCAGTTTGGCAGGCTGGTATGTCGTCCTGGCACATCATACTTGGCATGGAATATAGCTGAGTGATGTCCATATCGGAATAACCCGGGATGAAAAATGTTGCCATGGTATTGTCCCTGCATAGCAATAAAGCCTTTGATTTAAATTCCTCCTCCTAACCACTTCCCGGAACAGAAACTCTCAGCGGTCATTCAATTATCACGTCATAGCTGGCACTGCCACTGGCACCGGGTGCTAACTTCTCGCTGAATGACCAGATAATATCGCCACGATATCCTTGATAAGTTTCCTTACCATCGATGGTTCTGACTTTACATGTTTCGCGTAACGCTTCAGGGCACTGAACTTCACTGGCCAGCGATGTGAAGGGCGGCGTGCTGTCCCGAAGTGACAGCGATTGAATGGGCCCAGCCCCCGGATTACTGAAAAACAGGGTGTATCTCAGCATGTCACCGGGGCTGGCTTGATTGGCAGTGGATGGGCCTGTGCTTTCGCTCATATTTTGCACTTGTTTATTCAGTACCAGTCGTCCACTGCTGCCGGTGGTGACAGTAATGGTGTCGCGTATCCTTCGGGTAATTTTCTCTTCCTGGCCATGCTCTGCCATTATCCCGGCAGGCGCTTTGGTGAACTGTGCCGTGATCTCCAGCGTTGCCCTGAAACCGGACGGCGTTTCTGCAGGAACAAAAACCGAAGCATCAAAACAGATATTCTGACCGGCCTCCAGTCTAATGGGCTGAGATAGTTGGATATTGTCTTTTACTGCCTGATCACAGTCGGCTTCAAACAGCTGTACTGACCAGTTCAATGTCAGCGGCCGACCACTGCTATCGAGCCACTGGTAACTGAGCCTGGCATTACCCACCATAGAGCTGAAAAATGTATGGGTGAACCGGGTCGCCAGACCAGGTGCCACCGCCCGTTGATAATCCGGCGTCAGCGTCAACTCCGGAGTGCCCAGTACATAACCAAACATCGCTGGTGATTTCTGACTGGCTGCAACGGTCAGTTCAACAGGGTTGCCCTTCGCTCCGGGTTGCCAGTCTTTCAGCCCGGGCTGGTCTGGTAAAACTTCAACCTGGTAATTTCCCGGAAGAACATCAGCAAAGGTTAACAGTCTATTTGCGTCTGTTTTATCCTCTCGTTGCAACACAGGCATGCCAGACACTTTATCCAATTTAGTTAACCTGACATGAATACCTTGAAAGCCGGTTTCATTGGCCTGTCTCTCGCCATCGCGGTTCTGGTCTTGCCATATATCGGTTTTGATAGAGCCCGGAACAGAGCCTGTAGTGCCCACACTGAACTCCGAGGTATTGCCATGATCATCAATAACAATAGCCGCTAATGATCCGGTGAGCGGCATATTGGGAATTGTGAATTGGAACTGTTCCTGGGTGATCAGCTTGCTGCCCTGAACCGGGTCTATATAAGTGGCTCTGCCGTTATCCTTATCGTCGTTGCTACCTTCGATCCTCTCAAACAAATAGCGATACTCGCCGTTTATGACGCTGTAAAACTCGAGTTTGACCTTCGGCATGGCAAACCCCTCCACAATCAAAACACCGTTTTCCTGTCGTACATGGTTGATATAGGGAGCATCAATGCCACGATAAAAAGCCTTGGGTGAAGGGGCACCAACCGGGTTTTTGCCAATCACGGTATTAACCACACTGCACCCTTCATTACAGGCACTGGATGCGATAATGCCGTTCATATTGCCGGTGTTGCCGGAACCATTGGTCAAGGCGATGTGCTGCACCTTCTGACCACTTCCCTGCAATTGCAAGATGGCTTCCTGCGATACTTTGGTTTCCAGGTGTAAATCCGGGGCTTGCCAAAATGGTAATGACTTCTGTTCGGCTCCTGCTTTAAGCCCATCCTTGATTTTCTGAGGATCGGGATTAACTCGCTCTTCCGGGTTTGTCAGGCTGAACGCTCTGCCATTAATAATAAGTTGGCTTCGCTTAATCGCAGGCAATGACGTCTGAAGATCAGTTTTCCAGGTTGTACCATTGTTCGGATGCACTGTCGGCACAAATAGCATCTCTCCCGTACCGACACCGGCATTGGCATTGGCAATAAATTGACGCAAACTACCCTGCCCGGTATCCCCTGGCTGGGTAACAACATCAAAGCTGAAACCAAAATTCAGACGGTTATAGTCGTGTAATCCAGCGGGTACTTCAATCAGGTGTTCTGCACTTTCAGGTGTATTCTGATTCTTGAGTTCGTCACTAAGACCACCGGTTTTCCCACCATAGCAATAACCGGCAGTTGTTAACGTCACATCGCTGTAGTTTTTGCCAATACACCGGCCACCACGACTGCTCCAGGTTTGTTCAGGATAATAAACATTAACATCGTGAGCAGCTTTCAGGGTGGCAGCATCAACGGCTATCTGGTAACGGCCCTGGTCTTTAACGATAAACCGGTACTCTCCCCTCGGCCCGGTTTTTGTTTCCATCTTATTCTTATGGGCATCAAACAAAACCACGCGGGCATTGCTAAAATAGTCAAACGCCTTTTCATCACCTTCGGCCAAACGGTCTTCATTAACACTGCCAAGCCGGTGATGAAATAGACGACCGCTAAACAATCGCTCGCTTTTAAATTGGCCGATAAAAACGCTGGAGTCATATACCCCGATCCCCCTCTCACCGAGGGCTATTTTAACCTGGTACCACTCACCTGGTATTACCGGAATTGAACGGTTAATTACTTTGGTAACCCCCCTCATAGCAACGTGCTTACCTCGATGATCCCCGTTATCGATGTAGTATTCGGAGTTTTTGTCTTGATTCACGTATTTTGTGGAGACGGGGTCACCATTATCCAGAGTAGCTAAATTCACTGCCCGGTTTGCAAAGCCACCCTGAATATCCGGCCCACTGATAAAAAAACCGTAAGCATCAATATTTCCCAAGTTTTCGAGCCAGCCCCCATATTCATCAGAGCCGAAAACAAAATCGATTGAAATATTGTTTGACTTTGGCTTGATTTCAAATGTGATGATGACAGGATCGTGCTGCCAAACTTCTCCATCGAAGAGCTTGGCCAAGTCTGGATCGCGACCAAATTTTATGAATGCTGTACCAAGTTTATCCTTATTATAATAGCCAAGTGTACCCGCCTTTCCTGTGGAAATTACCAGTCCTTTAGAAATACCAATATTGGGGGTGTAATTTTCAGTGCCATTGCTGAAAGTACCAACCTGGGAATAGCTGTCATCATCGTCATAAGCAGCCTTAACAATTTTGATGTTACTGATCTCAACACCGGGACCCTGCAGGTTAGCTTTAACAGCATTTATAATTGCCAACCAGCTGTTATGGCTTTCTATCTGGATCTTGGCTTGAAGGCTACAGGAAAAAAAACACATCAAAACAACAAAAAAACACCAGGCCAGCGTCTTAAATAAACGGCTATTAACTTTTAAATAGCAGCATGAAAAACCACTCATTGAATCTGAATCCCAAACTTCAGGCATACCGACTGCCCCGGCATTAGCCCCTGGCTCCAGGTAGCTTTGATCATTTGACCGGACACGCCATGCTCTCCTCCCTCACTCATTTCAGGAAGACCATGCAGATTATGCAGCCGGGTAAAATCCGTTGCCTTGTCATAAATCACCACATTATGAACCGGCTCACTGCCCTGGTTGGTAGCGGTCAGCTTATAAACGACACACTCACCCGGTTTGACCGGGAAAGTCTCGTTGGAAAAATGCGTTGGCAGCGAGCTGCTACAGTCCCATTCCGCCTGTATTTTGGTGATTACCACAATCGCATTGTTGGCCATTGATGAGTTCGTGACCGCCATAGACTGTTGCCCGCCAAACCGTGCGGTTAACGTGGTGATATTTTCACTACCCGGACTGGCACTGGCCGGGGCAAATACCTTGACGATCAGCTGGCGTGTTTCTTTGGCGGGCAGTGAGAATTCACCCTGAATCAACGGATCATCCCCATCTATCCGGCCATCGCTGTTTGTATCGTGGTAAACCAGTGACTGCCAACCCTCTCCACCCCGGGAATCTTCCAGATGCAGGGTAATCCCGGAGACCGTCTGGTTGCCGGGGTTACTTAACTGATGAATAAACGTGACAAAGCTGCCAGGGGATACCTGACTTCTGCCGTTATGTGTCAGGGTGATTTGCTGTTGCTCCTCAACGATCATGGCCAGGTGCAGCTGATCAGCAACACCCCGGTTAACCGGTGAAGCGGCCTTTACATAAAAGGACCAGGTGCCCGGTAGCAGATTATCGGGGAGTTCCACCAACAGGCTCAGCTTTTGCTGCTGACCGGCAACCAATACGCCGGTACCAGTGACCGTCTGATTAAACTCATTAACGAAGGACCAGCGAATACCATTCGGCAAAGTAACCCCTTCTTTGGGCAGCAGATCCAGCAAATAACTGTCGGCCCGGTTGCCTGTATTGTTGACGACAATATGTTCAAACCGCAGAGTCTCACCCGCATTGCCGGTCAGCGTAACCACCGCACTGTCTTCCGGCCCCTGACCAGCGCCATTACCGTTCTGGCAATTTTCACAGGTCAGGTCCACCGAATAGTCAGCGGAGCCTTCAATCTGTAGCAATATATTCTCAGTGGTATCCTCCACCTTATAGCTGGCAAGGATATCAGTGGCTTTTAATTGCAGAGAGAAATCAGCCTGCTGACCAGGGCTGTTCTCTGGTAATTTCACCAGCAACCTGATCTCACGGTAACTGCCTGACTCAATGTCGTTTACCAGCAGCTCCGGCTGATCAATAAAAGGAGAGCATCCGCTATCCGCTGTCGTTAAACAATATTGAGCACCTTCAGGAAAGTTACTGCTTTCCAGGGTAACTTTGTACTGACTATTTGTTGTTCCACGGTTCCACAGGTAGTTGGTAAATTCCGCGATGCCTCCTGCAGTAGCGGATACCACTATTTGCGGTTCTCCGATGTATGGTTCAGAACTGTAGGGGCTGCCATTCAGGGCAACACCAAACCCCTTGATGGTCAGAGGGACAGAGTTGGTATTCTGTTTGACATTATCCGGGCAGGGCTTATCTCCACCCTTCTCACAGAAGGTATATTCAGCCACATTGTAAAGCGTTTGATTGGTGCCGCTTTTCACCCGGGTTTCAAATACCAGCTTCCCGTCATGGCGATGCACCGGAACACCAGCCTGATTAACAGACTGCTCAAGGCGAAAACGTAGACCTTCCGGAGTGCGAATACCCTCATCGGAAATGTGTACCTTTTCAGTCCCGTCATCGCTATACAGCCATGTGGAACCGCCTACGTAGTCCAGTTCAGCTGGCAGGCGATACAGCATTTCCACAACGCTGTTATCGCTATGACTATCCCGACGGGCAAATGACAACGTAGTGGTCACCGTGTCATTAATGGTGGCTTCCGCTTTGTCTGCCCTCTGAGTCACCTCATAAACAACCCCGAGACTGTGAGACATGGTGTCATAATTTACGGCCTGAAAACGACCCTGGCTCTCATGCTCATTGACCCCACTGCACTCGGGCTTAATAACCCGGGCAGAAAGAGTAATCGTTGTTTCAGCACTATCCGGCACCCAGGCCTTGACCAACAGGCCTTTGCTGTCACCGGGGGGCAGCAGGACCGGGCCTGTTACCCTGTCTTCCTCTGTCGTCTGACCGTCGTTGTTTTTATCAAAATAAAGCAGTGCATTGTGGGTAACCGTCAGCTGGTAGCTGGCGGTTATATTGCCACTATTGATTAGCCGATGGGGAAACACCAGCTCATCACCCGGTTTTCCCAAAAGACGCTGGCTATTTTCCAAACGGACGCCAGTGACTTCCCGAATCAGGGTGGTCACCTCATTGGAGTTGACCATATAACTTTGCTGATACTCATCAAGAAAATACGCCTGTGCCTGGCTGCGGATCAGGGTTCCCGGTGGGGTGGCAGCCAGAACAGGGCCAGCGATCAGCAGACTGAGCAGACACAGGGCAATACTCTGCCAGCAGAGCCGGGCGTAGAAACAAGGGGTTACTAAACGGCTCATGATCTAAACCAGTCAAAAAGCGATTCATCGAACTTGAACTGCAGGCTGAGATGCACTCCCTCAGCATTGTATTTTTCGCTGTCCAGATCGTCGTCCCGGAAACCTTCGATATTGTAATGAACGCCCACCCGCAGGTTACTGGCGACCAGATAATTCAGGCCGACACCAGCTGACCAGCGTACACTGTCGTCACCATTCACACTGAGCAGGCCGCTGCGCAGGTCCATATCCCAGCGCCGGTTCAAATCCCAGGTGAGGCGACCGTCGAACACCGTCGTCTGACTGTCAAAGGGGTCTCCGTCAAATTCATCGGTGACCCATTTGCTACCCAGGCGGCCGGAGAGGGTCAGGCCCGGGCGGATTTTACGGTTCTGATGGGTAGAGAGCAGATGCACCCGGCGATCTTCCTCCCGGTCATCATTTTCATCCCGTTCTTCTTTCCATTGATACAGATAGAGACCGTGCTGGACATTGTTCAGTTTTGGCCGACGGGCAAGTCCTAGCGTAAAAGCATGTTCCAGTCGCTGATCACCCTCGCCATCTTTCGGGTTTTCCAGCCGGAACTGTTCACGGATCAGGCCAGCCCAGTCACGATTTAACCGTCGCGCAATGGCACCATCCAGTCCGTAATAATCCTGCAGCTGTCCGTAGCGATACTCTATTCGCCCCGTAGCCCGCTGATTACCATGGCGCTTGTCGTCAATACCCACAGAGATGGCCAGGCCGTCATTGCTGCTGTCGCCAATGAGGGTGTTAATCCACTCGACACTGGGGGAGAGTGACAAGCCTTCGGTCACTTCCAACCGGGTATCCGCACCGTTGACCCACTCCAGCTGGTTACCATCGGTAGCCCCCTGCATACGGTATTCGGAATAGGTGTCGGTATTGGGCAACCAGTCACTTTTGACCCCGAAGGAGAACTCATTGCGATCGCTGTCACCAGACACCGGACCCAGGTGGTGATCCCGTTCAAACCGACCATACACGGAGACTTTTTCAGCAACCTGCCAGTCACTTTCCACCGCAGCCCGCCAACGACTGTCGGTAAATGCCTGTTCATATTCTGCAGAGAGGGAGGCGTCCTTATCCAGCAGGGTGAAACGTTTTTCAACACCCGCCTGAACGGTCAGGTATTCATTATGGTCCTCATCACTGCGCTGACGAATGTACCGGCTACCGGCGGTTAACTGCCAGCCGTTGCCTACTCGTTTATCCAGATAAACACCGGCGTTGTCGCCGGAACCGTTGCTATTGTCTTCCGAGCGGCTGACTTCCGCTTCGGCTCTCAGGTCGAGGCTGTCAGTCAGTGACTGTTTGTGCTTAACACTGCTCTCTTCCCGGCCGACAGATACTCCGCCGCTGCTGTTGGTAAAGTGTTGATCCGCTTTCGCCCAGGTGATCTCGGTTTCTCCTTTACCTGACCATTGTAGTTTAATCTTGATACGGGTGGCGTTGCCGGTCTGCTCATTAATCAGCGAGGGGTTGTTATCGTCCACCGTTTTACCGGTCATCCTGGCACTGGAAATGGCGACTGTGGTTTTCTCCGTTGGCTGGTATTCAACCCAGACACCGGCAATCTCACTGCCTTCGGTACTGTGCTGATCCAGGGTGTAACTGATGCCTGCGGTGACCTGATCCCCCAGTTTCTGCTGCACACGACCACCGGCCACGGTATAGGCTTCGCCATCGTCCTCCACCTCGTAGCTCACCCGGATTTTCTGTGGGTTGCCCTCGTCATCCCGACGGTTGACCGGAGCAGTGAATTTCAGATAGCCACTGAATTCATCCAGGGTGTAGTCGCTGCCCCGGCCCAGGGTGGTGGAGCTGAGCATCAGGCCCGGATTATCCCTGCTCCACACTTCCAGAGTGATGGTTTCGCTGTGGCGGACAATGGGTGCACCTGCCAGCCGGTAGTTCATCGCTGTACCATTGGGTTCGATGATCTCGCTGCGCAAGCTGTTTTCCGGCCGGGCGGCAAAGGTCTGAATACGGGTGCTGCCATTGTCATAGATGGCGTTGATGCCAGTGAGATTGCGCTGGGTTTTGGCCAGATCGTATTCCGCACTTTGGCTGTTGGTCTGGTAATCCCCCCACATAATGCTATTCAGGCCGCGCTCAATTTTTGCATAGAGCTTGCTGCGGCTCTGGGCTTCGTATCCTTTCTCGCTGGCATCGCCGGTGATGGGGTAGTAATCATCCGGATCCACATCACGGAACAGTTCGGCATCGTCGTTTTTATCACTGTCGTAGGAGAGGGTCAGTTGGGTGTCTTTGGCGATATCCCCTTTGACAAACATCGCTGCACGGGTGCGGGTCACCTTTTCATCTTCCGTGGCCGAGAGCAGGTAAGGCATGGTGCCGCTGTTGATATCTACCAGGCCCACCGCCATTAACGGCCGGGAAGGGGCTACCTGGGTGATGGTCGCCTCACCGGACAGCTGCCCTGTGGTTGCCCTGAGGGTAACCGGGCCAGTCTCGTTTCCGGAGCGCAGGTTTACCGTGGCTGCACCGTGATCAATACGAATCTGATGCCCGGGTTCCTGATCCTGAATATCGGTTTCATGCCAGCGACCAGCGGTGCTTTCCAGGGTGATAAAGTAGATACCCCGGGCAGGCAGGCCGTGGTTATCCAGCAATTTGACCGTTACTGGCAGCAGGGTTTGACCATCGTCCGCTGGCAATACATTGGCAGAAGGCACCAGTTGTATAGAAGCAGCCGAACCGGCGTAGCTAAAGGTGTTACCCGCCAACAGTCGTTCATTGCCGAACATATCGGTGGCTTTTATCTCCACCCGGTTCTCACCTTCTTGCAGGGAGACACCGTACCAGGCCAGCAGCTGGGCCTGCTCACGGTTATTGAGCAGCTGCTCACCCAGGCGGTCATTCGCTACGGCTGCACCGTTGATATACAACGTTGGTTGTACTCCGGCACGCACTACCGCCATAAAGCGACCATCGGCCGTTTGTTGCAGCGGCCAGAGGAAGGTACCTTTTTCGGCCTGCTGGCGGGTGACGGTTTTTATGGCTTCTTTGGGTAGAGGAATTTTTGCGCTTGCTGTTTCCTTTTTTTTGCTGTCCGCAGGCAGTGCTTCGGTTGTCTGCTTTTGTTCAGCCTGCTGGTTGGCTTCGGGGGCGCGAATCACACCATTGGACAGGTCGCCACTGGCGTCGGCGGTTTCTGACGGTTTGCTGCGGTTATATTTTGCCGCATCGTCCAGCAGCCAGTCGCCGCTGATGCTTTCGTTGCGGGCTTTGATCTGTTCAACAATTGCGTCGGTGGCAGGGCATTGTGCGGCAAAGTCAGCCCGGTGCATTTCGCCGGGTGTCAGATCGACAAAACGACTGTTGCCGTCGGTACCGTGGCGGTTATCCAGCGGTTTCAGGGTCAGCCCGTCAGGCAGGGTGACCGGGTCTACCTTAAGTACATGGTTGCCGGGCTTCAGGCCCATCAGGCTGTACTGGCCGTATTCATCGGTAATGACCCAGGTGCCGTCTTCCATATAAAGGCGTACACCACCCACAGGCCAATCGTTACTGTCTTGCACCCCGTAGCCGGATTCTCCTGCACACTGGCTATCAAGAAACACTTTACCGAACAGAATGGCTTTATCGGAGAGCACGCCGGTCATGCGAACCGTCACCTCCGCTTTCCCTTCGTTGGAACTGATCCGCTGTCCGGTCACACCCTTGCTGGCGGTGGCCGTGGCTCGGTTGATACCATCACTGTCGATTGCCCCGGCACCGGCCTGGAGAACGTAAGTAATAAGCAATTCATCACCGCTGGCGATTGCCGGGTTGGCCTGATGGCGAAAGACTAATTCTGGCCCGGGTGCTCCCTCCGGGTCTGATGCAGTATTACCATTAATCTTCGTGGTGCCAGCCACGTACTTAAAACCGTGGGGCAGGGTATCCACAACGGACAGGTTATACAGATTAATGTCACCGGGGTTGCGCAACTTCAGCTCATAGCGCAGTCGCTCTCCGGGGGCGATTTCATCCCGACTGGCACTTTTTTCCAGCGTCAGGCTGTCGGTGGCCACCATGGCGTCCACTGGCACATCAAACATTTCAACACCGGCACTGCTCACCTCAAAAGAGCCCTGTGTATTGATGCGCTGTGCTAAAGCAAAAGGCAGTGGTGCATTATTACCCTTTGGCATGCCACTGCGGCCATAAGATGCGTCATGAATCTTTTTCCCGGGAAGCATTGCGGGCATCATCCTGGACGGAAAGGAATAATTAGCCGGAGGAATGACCAGAATAAAATAGCGCCCCTCGGGTAACCGAGGATAGATAAAACGACCATTGTACCGAAGCCACCAGCTGGTCATTGATCTGCGAGGCCAGATAACAGTTGCTGCCCGGCTGGCTGTAATCCGGTTGGGCCGCCAGGGCGATTTTGCTATTGGCTTTGGCAGAAAGGCACAGCCCATTATTGCCCTGCTGGTCGGTGGCTAATCGCAGTGGCGATACACTGCGAAACACACCGCTGTTGATGGCCGTTTCCTGCAACTTTACCCGAAGCGAATCACCACGGTTGGAGCGAACTATGACCGACTCAATGACATCTATAGTTTCTCTGGATTGGGCAAAGTTTCCCCCTTCCAGCTCCAGATAAACGTCACTGTTTGTTGTCGGGTTGTTGTTCAGGTAGTAAACAAAAGAAGAAGCAAATTCACCATAAAAGTCCGGAGCCCTGTTGGCACCGGAGGGCTCAATAAAACGGAGGATTGGTTCCGGGTTAATGGTTTCTGCGGCCTCTGTAACCAGGGTGTACGTCGGGTTACTGACAACCAGAGCCTTACGACCCTCAACGGTTTCGTAATCCAGTTTGTTATATAGGTGTGCCCGGTTTTCAATCAGCGTATCGTTGCTGATATTCGGGTTGATGCGTACGGCAAAACTTAACCGACCCGTCTGGCCGGGCTGCAGCTGGGCAGCGGGCACCATAAGGCCAATACGGGTGGGTTTCAGGCGGTGATTCCAGTTTTCGAATCTCTGCCAGTTGCCGTCTTCCATCCGCACCACCACCATGGCCTGGTAGGGGGCAAATTCCGGAAAGGTGTAATCCAGAGAGGTTTGTGGCGGCAGAATATCTTCCAGCAGAACACCATGGAACGGTTTGCCATCGATGGTGGTGGTGCCGTAGGGCAATGGCTTGTTGCCCAGGTTCTGATACCGGATCTCATAGTGCAGAGTATCTTTCGGCTCCGCCGTGTCTTTGCTGACGGTTTTATTCAGCCGAACCGCCACGTCGCTGATGGTTACCTGATCCGTGGCTTGTTGCTTAACTGTGTTGTCCTGTTCTGAGCGGGCTTCCAGAGTGATAAAAAGACGTTCGTCGTTGGCCGCGTCGGCTGGAATGGTGGCGAGGATGACCAGCTGCATGCTCTCACCGGGTTGCAGGGTACGGGTACGGGCCAGCGGTGGCGTGCCCGGTGCCGGTAAGGCACCCCGATATTCAAATACCTGCAGATTGGTCAGGCCGCTCGCCCTGGCTGAAATAAACGACAACTGATAACGGTCGGCGGTATTACCCAGATTGGTCAGCCTGTGCACAAAATAGACTTGCTGCCCGGCAATACCAGACAGGTTCTGGTCGTGTTTCAGTTCAAAGGCATGCACTGCCCCGACCATGACCCAGGACTGATTGGAAATAGCGATGGCCGGTGTGCCGTTCTGGGTATCAAAATAGCTGGCATTGGCCTGGGTAAGAATCATAGTGTCCGCCGGGGTAATCGCCCACGCCCCAAAGCCTGCCAGCAGGCAGAGCAGGGTGAGCAGGGCGATGGTCAGAAGGCGCTTCAACATGAATAACTGCGTAATATCCGGGTTGTTGTTTTTCTTGGGCTTTCGCTGGGCTCTGTTGGCAAAGCGCAGGGAGAGCCCTTCTGCGCGTGGGGAGCGCAGAAGAGAGTTAGAGCGGTTATGGATTTGATTGATCCAGAGTCACTTCAAAGGTCACGGTAACGTGTTGACCAGGACTCAGAGTACCGCCGGAAGTCGCTGTTGCTCCTTTACCCACGTAGAAGGTGATGCTGTTGTTTTCGTTAACAACTGCAACCCCTTCGCCCTCAGTAATTGTTGGGTTACCTGCTTTAGCTGATTTGCTGGTAGCTGAAGTCAGTTGGGTAAATGGAGGGGCAGCATCAGTGATCACCACATTGTGAGCATCTGCAGAACCTTGGACGACAGCGTTTACTTGCCAGATAACGGTTTCGCCAGGTTTAACATCTTTCAGTTGGGTCTGAAAGTCTGAGGAACCCTTTTTGGCTACCTTTTTGGTCAGTACAACTTGACCCTTGATAACGGTGGTGGAGTTGGTCAGGAAGGCTTCCATAACAGTTTCACCTGATTTGCCCTTAGCACCCAAGGTCAGGTTGAAGACATAACCAGCCGCAGCGTTGGCAGGAGCAAATACTTTTACGGCAATGTTTTTTGTATCACCGGGTGTCAATGTCATGGGTCCTGACACAGGTGCAGCGCTAAGTTCGTTTGCAGCATCCCGTGTGTAGATCAGATAGATCCAGCCAGAGGGTGGAGTGACAGCAGGGAAGCTGACCTCCAGATTGGAGTTACTCAGGTTTTTCAGCACATGGTCATAGAACGTAATACCGCCCGCTTCGACCTGATTGGCACCGCCAGGGCCGAATTCCAGCAACAGATCTTTTTTGATGGTGATCTTGTTGGTGGTGCTGTTGCTCAGACTGTGAATGTTGGAGTTTATGGTGAAAGTGATGTTGTAATCACCTGCTTTCGCGTTACTCACATCCGCCGGAATCTCAACCTGGGCAATGACCTTCATGAATGAATTGCCGGGCAGGCTGGGTGTTGAGGTGATTGGCCGATCAGTGGCGCGAATCAGTTCCTTGCCATCATCGGTGTTATTGTTCTCAAAAATACCTTTATGGATATAGGTCACTTTCCAGCCAGGATTCTTGTCAATCTCTGAGGAGAGACTGAAGCTGCTGGCCGTTGCCGACTCATTGGCAATATAGAGACCAAATTTGGCGACTTTGCCTGGCTTCAGGGAGATTGTGGATATAGCACCAGCAGTCGTAGGGTGTGCGTCGTCTATACCAAAGAGTTTCTCAATCGTAATTTCAGATCCAGCAGGGAAATTAATCTCTACATTGCTCCCGTCCTGTTCGACTTTATAGTTAGCCAGATCGATCCTTTCTTTTGTGATTTTTTCCAGCGTATTGATCACAGAGTCAGAGAAAGTAGCATCACCGGCAGAGGTCACAGTGAGTGTGACAGTCGATGGTGTGTCTTTGCCACCCACAGGCAGCTGGGCCTTGACCATAATCGTGATTTTGCCGTCCTTACCCAGTGTGCCCGTATCTACAGTGCCATCACCATTGGTGTCGTTCAGAGGGGTTTTACCGGTTGAGTCCCAGAGGCTGAGTACTGTGCCCTCTGGGAACGAGTTGTTACTTAAAGTCAGGTTGAATGTATCTGCACCATTACCCAGGTTTACGATAGTGTTGGTAAACTCGGCAATGCCACCGGCCGGTTCTTCAGGCAAAGTCTTATTTTCACCAGCCTCGACGCCGTAGAACTGGGGCAGTGTTGTGGAGACAAGATTGGTTTCTGACACTTTGTCACCGAAAGTGACAAACGCTTTGTTCTGCAGTAAAGCGTTGGCATAAAACGTTAAGCTATTACCGTCTACATCGTCTGGGTAAGTAGCAGTAAACTCAAAGGCAACTGTAGCCCCGGTATCCAGGTTTTTCAGATCCATGTATAAGGCTTTTGCATGGTGAGGAAAATAGGGAATTTCAATGTTGGCAGGCTTGTCTATGTTTGTGACAAAACCACTCAGACGCGCATCCTGGCCCTCTGGGTTTTCAATACTGCTCAAATCAAGCAGGTGGGGCAGGAAGTCATAAATGCCACCTTCATCCAACAGAGAACCATTATTGGTAATCTTAATGCGGTAGGTGACAGAACCTGTATTTGCTTTTGGGTTTCCGTCCGAGCCAAACTCAGCAGGAATATGTTTAACCACCTGCTTGCTTGCAACAATTACCGGGCCTGTGGTTACGGTGATGGTATTAGTGTTTGTTGCCTGATTTGCACCACCAAAAGAAGAGTTGTTTGGTGCTGCAACGTTCATAAGCAATGTATATTTATCATTGGTCTGAGCAGTGCCAGGCACCCGAGCAGACACCACCAGATTGGCTGTGGTACCAGCAGCGACTTTAAGATATTCATCCAGTTTGATCTCGGGTTCATTGTCATCGGGCTGACCGTTGCCGTTGGTATCCAGATAGACTTTTACTTCACTTAGGTCATGGCTGTTTGTTGCCTCCAGCTGGAAACGGTCTTGAGTATTACCATCGTTGATCAGCTGGTGCGGGAAGTAAACGATTTGCCCGGGAGCACCATCTTTAGTTTGCCCGTCTTTTTCCAGCCTGGCTGAAAAAACTTCCGCCACGGTAACAGAAGATTCGTTGGATTGCGCCGTATAACTGTTACCCAGACTATCTTGATAGGTCACCGTCGCCAGGTTCTTAATCACCGTCCCTGCCGGAGTAAAAGCATAAGCCGATGCCCCCCAAAGCATCGAAATGGCTAACAGGGCAAGGGCCCAGAACGCCATAATGGGCTGTCGATTACTGCTGTACATTGTCTTTATTTTGACCTCTCGACCAAGCATTGCTCTGTGCATTATTGTTGAATTGAAATTATTTTTGCTTTACCACTCTCTGTACGTTTGTTGATGACTTGCCTTTTTCTGTGGACAAAGCCGTCATCTCCCGGCACCAGGCCAAGGTGTCAAACAAGCGTTTCAAGAATTCCCCGGTGGGTGCACCCCGTGGAGGGGCTGCGCTGTTCTTCTTCTGATGGCAGTGGGCTGGTTGCGTAGAATCAGATCACTTGAATCCGATATGTAAACTGCTGAACCTCGCCCCCTTTCAATGGACGCTGAACCAGCCAGCGCAGGTTGGTGTATTCCGTGGCCGGAACTACCATCTCTTTCAGCAGGCCATTATTATCTTTACGCAGTCGTTTAACCGGTTCGCCTTCCCAGGTTTTTCCGCCATCAATGCTTACTTCAAAGCGGCTGGGCACTCCGGTAATGGCGGTTTTGTCCAGATAACGGGTGTTGGCCGGTACCGGCACCGCCACATTCAGGCCTGACATGGCCTCGGCTGAGGTGTTGGTATAGGCCAGCTGATACTCCAGTACGTTGCCCGGCTCGGCAGTGGCGGCTTTCTTCAGGGTCTCTTTACCATTCTCACTGGTGACCACAAAGGCCAGCATCTGGGAACGGACTTTTTCTGCAGCCTGTGCAGTAGACATCATAAACGAGGCCGCAAGCACAACGGCCATGAATACACTTACCATTCGGTTCACAAAAAATACCCTCACGGTATTCATTGATACTGCTTTAAACCGCTTAACTGTCGTTATGGGCAGCGGGCTCAAAACGTCTCAAGTTAAAGAAATTTTTCAAAAAAGAGCCGCAAGATATTAGTTGATGCAACAAGGTGTCTGTGGAATTCACTCTCGTTGAGGCTTTGCACTGCTTGTTTGAAGGGTGGATGCTCGGTATGTCGCTGTCGGCTTGCGTAAAATACCTAGAAAGTCGCATGTGTGGCAATTGACTTATATCAATGAAGTAACCTCTTTTCTTATTCTGTCTTTGAACCACAGTTTGACATAGTTCTGAAATCAACTAATTAATTGGTTCATGTATATCTTTCTGGATAAGAGCAGACACCTGAAAAGTGATGTTACTGGATAAGGTGACATGAGAGTTTAATGGCGGTGCTGAATTTGCGGAGAGGTTCGGTATGTATTCGGAAGAAGTTGTCGTAAAAGACAGATCAAAAAGCGTTTTCAGGAATCGCAAAGGGCACTAAGTATAAAAATACTTTGTGCCCTTTGTGGTTCCAGTGCTTATGCGACTTTCGTGACAGCCCCGGAACCCCGGGAACGACTCCGAAAGAGTATCATTCGGCATTAATTGCCCGAAGAAGGTGACCAAAGTAGCCGCCGGTATCACCGCCTGCCCAGCATTCAGTGTTCTCATCCTGGCAGGAGGGTATGTACTCCTGACATATAGTGCTGGGTGTTGTATATACAGGGCTGATATCCATATCTAAATACCCTTCGGGATGAAAAATGCGTCCTTTGTACTGCCCCCCTTCCATAGAGACAAAGCCTTTTACGTAAATGTCTTCTTCGACGGGGTAAGATGGCATTTCCATGTCATGTGAATAACAGGCAATAAAGCCATTGATGTCTCCTTCTTCTGCCTGGATTACTGGTATTAGCAAGCCATACAACTTTATGTTCCCCGTTTTCCATGGTTGAACAGGTTCCGCAAAGCTGAAAAAGCTAATACAGAGCAGTGTTGCAAAGAATATGCTTAAGTGTGTTTTTCCTGTCATGGGTATGATCCTCAATAGTTTGTTCAAAGAATTTGATAGGAAGATCGTACCTTTAGTTCCCTGCAAAGGTGATAACAGGCCGGTCAGTGGTGCTGACACAATCATGTCGGTTTGCAGTGATTTCCATGGTTATTTCAAATATGCTGCATTCACATAATTTTGTGATGGACAGGCAGTACATTGATGATAAGAACCGCCAAACCAGATGATTGTGCCCAGATAGCGGATATCTACAACACCTATGTTTTGCACAGTACGGTTACTTTTGAAGTTAATCCTGTGACCCCTGAAGAGATCGGGAAAAGGCTGGAGAAAGCACACTGTTTTCTGGTCTATGAACAGGAGGGTGAGGTACTCGGCTATGCCTATGCTGCCCATTATCATGCTCGGGCCGCCTATCGGTATACGGCGGAAGGTTCCATATATTTGCGCGATGGTGCTGGTGGACGTGGCATGGGTACCTTGTTGTATCAGGCGTTATTCAGTGCGGCAAAAGCGTTGGGGATTCGGGAAATGATTGGTGTGATTGCCCTGCCCAATCAGCGCAGCGAGGCATTGCATCAGAAACTGGGGTATAGAAAGGTGGGAGTGATGGAGCGCTGTGGTGTTAAGTTTGATCAGATTATTGATACATCCATCTGGCAGCGTTCATTAATAGAAGAGCATGGGTAGGTGGTTGTGCAGCAGATAAATACCTGTTGCACCGTGTTATGCTCAGGCTGCTTCAATCCGTGGAAATGGTCAAGTGTGACAGGGAATTATCGTCCCCTCCCTGATGACCATGCATCTTTATGAGCAGGCGCATGTTATTGGAGGAGTCAGCATGCTGGATAGCTTGCTGGGCGGTGATTTTTCCAGCCTCAAACAGCTTGAATATGGATTGGTCAATGGTTTGCATACCCGAGTCTTTGGAGCGCTCCATCAGGTCATGGATTTCATCCACTTTGCCCTTTTTGATGAGATCGGCCAGCGCCGGTGTATTTAACAGGATTTCATGGGAAGGATAGGCGGCCGTACCATCTTCAGAGCTGAGCAGCTGTTGCCCGAGGATTCCCTGCAAGCTCAGTGATAAATCCAGAAGAACCTCTTCATGCTGTTCCCGGGGGAAGAAGTGAATGATCCGCTCCAGCGCCTGATAGGCCGTATTGGCATGCAGGGTTGCAATACAGAGGTGGCCCGTTTGCACAAACTCAATGGTATGCCTCATCACCTCGGGGGTGCGGATCTCACCAATCACCACCAGGTCGGGTGCCTGACGCAGGGCGTTCGACAGACCTTCTTCATAAGATTGGGTGTCCAGTCCAACTTCTCGCTGGGTGACGATGCATTGCCTATGGCTGTGGATAAATTCAACAGGGTCTTCAATGGTGATGATATGCCCTTTACCCGTAGTGTTGCGATGGTTCACCAGTGATGCCATCGCGGTTGTTTTACCGGCACCTGCTGGCCCGGTAATCAGGATCAAACCTCTCTCCTGAAGAATCAGGTCGCAGAAAATATCCGGCAGGCCAAGCTCCCGGGGGGAAGGAATATGGTGGTGAATGCGCCGGATCACCATTCCGGGTTCCCCTCTTTGGAAGAACGCACTGATACGAAAACGACCGGACTCCGGGTTCTGTATCGCGTAATTGCTTTCACGGGTCTCACAGAATTCTTTAAAGCGCTCTTCGCCCATCATGTTGGCAAAAATATGGTGGGCCTGCTCGCTGGTCAGCGAGGTGTTGGCTATCGGTACCAATTGGTCATTGATTTTCAAACAGGGGGGGTAGCCGACCGTCAGAAACAGTTCTGAACCGTTGCGATCAGCCAGCAGGGAGAGTGCTTTGTTAATATCCACGGTATAAGAGTGTCAGGTTGTTGAGACTCTTAGTTTGTCGGCTCGCTCAGCTCTCTCTTAATGCTTTGCAGATGTCTTCTTCGATATCTTCCGGCTTGGTGGTGGGGGCATAGCGGTCAATGATCTCGCCCTTACGACCGACCAGGAACTTGGTAAAGTTCCATTTTATCTTCTGAGTACCCAGCAGTCCGGGCGCTTCGGATTTTAAATCTTTATAGAGTGGCGCGGCATGATCACCATTCACCTCAATTTTCTCAAACATCGGGAAGGTAACCCCGTAGTTCTTCTGACAGAAAGCACCAATCTCTTCACTGCCCCCGGGTTCCTGACGACCAAATTGATTACAGGGGAAGCCCAGGATGACCAGCCCCTGGTCCTTGTATTTGTTGTATAGCTCTTCAAGGGTTTGGTACTGGGGAGTGAAGCCACATTTACTGGCAGTATTGACGATTAAAATGACCTTGTTCTCATAGTCAGCGAGTTCTTTCATTTCCCCGCCAAGCAAGGGCATTTTGTACTTCTGTAGTTCCATCGGTAGCGGCTCTTTTTCTGATTAGACCAATGCAGCAGGGTTACCATCCGAAAGGTGCTTGATAGCCAATATCTTGCTGCACACGTAACATGCAATTTTTCAGCTTATCAATAATGGACAGGATCGGATCAGGAAACAACAAAAAAAAGGCCTGAAATTCAGGCCCTAAAGATGAGGATTTGCGAATCACTGGCATTTGCCAGTTAGTCAGGTCTGAAATTTCGTTCGATGGCAGTCCCTCCATAAGTCAACAGGTTAAGTGCTTGGGTGGCTCAACAAAGGCTTGGGGAGAGTCAGGTTGAGCCTGATATGAAACATCTTTAATCTTAATGATAACGATTCTCATTATAATGTTGGGTGTGTGGATAACGCAAGTTCTGGATGAAAAAAAATTTAATTATTTGTTCAAGCTTGTTATGGCCTCGGCGTGGGGGCAACTGATATCAGCTTTGTGATGTTGTAGAGGCAACCATGGTTTGTATAGCAGGCTCTGGGAGGTATGTTTGCTTTGTGTCCGCAATGGGCTTCTTGTCGATATAGACTGTACTAATGCAGAAGACAGGTTTCGGGGAAGCTGGCATTGAACAGGCGACTGGGTATTTTATTGTGCGATGAACATCATCCAGACTCTATTAAGCGTTTTGGCACCTTTGATAATGATTACAAAATGATGGTTGACCGGGTGATGCCCGGTCAGTGGCAGTATTCTGTCTGGCGCTGTTACCAAGGCCGCTTTCCATCCTCCGTTGACCAATGTGACGCGTGGATTATCAGTGGCAGCAAGTCTTCTGCTTATGATGCAGAGCCGTGGATTCTGAAACTCAGGCTGTTGATTATCGACCTTGCCAGGAGTGATGCATTGCTGGTGGGCATCTGTTTTGGTCATCAGATTATTCATCAGTCCCTGGGAGGCAGTGTTCGTAAGTTTCCCGGAGGATGGGGGTTAGGTGCTTATCCGGTGAAAGCGCTGCGTGATTTCGGGTGTTTTAAGTCCGGTAGCATGATTCGTGTTCTGGCTGTGCATCAGGATCAGGTGGATCAAGTGGCTCCGGGCTTTGCCGTGCTGGCAACCTCGGATTTCTGCGAGAACGCCATTACTCGACGGGGGTCTTCCATCCTGACCTGGCAGGCGCATCCTGAATTTGTCGACGGATTTTTTATGGATGTGTGCGATAGGCTGCGCACCATGGTGGGTGATCGATTAATTGATAAGGCGTTGGGAGCGGTTGGATTGCCTGATGACCGGGCTCAGGCAGGCGAGGCTATCGTTCATTTTCTTGCGGGAAATGGGCTTAACAATTCAAGCAGAGTCAGTTTACCGTAAGGGTCTTGGTAAAGTTCCGCTTGCCACTGTGTACCACTGCTCATTTGAAAAGCAAGCAGATAACAGGTGCCAAGGATATTCTGGCGTTTTGCTTCTGTTACTTTCAGTACCGAGTCGTTTTGTAAGTCCCTGGCCGCAAATTTTGCCATGTTCAGCATCTCAGGGTTTGGTGGTATTTCCAGCCAGCCGCTGACGCTCTTTTTGTCAGCATATTTATTGCCATGTACCGGACTTTCTGTGATGCAGGCAGATAATAAGGTAACCAATAACAGAGTAATAACGGGGAGCTTGCACATCGCTATTCAAACCGTGCAGTGCTGTTTACCTGACAAAATTTTAGTTTATCTTTATTGCCTCAGCTGGAACTTTTTATTTTTTTCCCGGCTCTCTGGCAGAGCGTATCCAGCAATAATCCACAGTTGCCTTCTGTAACCTGATCCCGGGGGATCATCTCCAGCCAGCCGCTTTTTCCTGCGATGACAATAATATTGTCTTCTACCGTGATCATCTTTACCTGCTTGTAGGGTCGAAAAGCCGGTTTCAGTAATGATGAATGGATGCTGATGCCATGTTCCTCAAGGCACAGAGTGCGGGTTTCCAGGTCAAGGTCCGGCTGGTAATGAAGACCAAAGCGTTTATGCACGGCATACCTGAGGCCAAGATTCAGTATCAGGAAAGTAATTAAGGCAGAGCCAAAGAGTCCGGAAAGTAGAATGTTGCTCAGGCTGTTCCGAAAGACCAGCAGCGGCATCAGCAAACAGGCCAGTGAGGCAATCCAGATGACCAGCGTATGCTTCGGACTGTATTTTATCATCAACTGATTGATGCGGTTCTGGGTTTGCCCGGTTATGTGATAAGTGACGTGCATCAGAGCGCTTCGGCCTTGCGGTATTTGCCATCGTAGTCGAACAGCTTATCAATGATTTTCCAGTAATGCTTTTCCTTCTGCGCTATCACAAAGTCAGGTTTACGAAATTTCTTGCGACTGTGGATAACATTATCCACCGTTGACGCCCGGAATGGCTCAGCACGATTAATCAGGGCATGCTTGCCAAAATGATGATAGAACGCACCTTGCTGTGAAGGGGTATCCAGCCTGAAGAACTCATTGACTTCGGCACCGTCTTCATCGTGGTAGGTGATCCGGATGCGCTGTTTGCCCTGAGTGTCTTTATCCGCATTCATTTCCATGCCAGAGCAGCGGATCACCAGGCAGTTTTTCAGGTTGAGAGCCTCTCGAAGTTTTTTATCCGGGTCAACCAGTCCGTGCTGGCAACTGTGACACTTTCTGGCGGCTATATCGTTTTCAGCACCGCACTGGTCACATTCCTTAAAGCGGTAGCGGAACTCACATTGTTCTTTCACTTCGCTGCCGTTATCCGCCAAAAACGTTGCAAAGCCCTGACAGCGTCGACCGTAGTGTTCCACCAGATCGTCATCGCCATCGACCACTCCCCAGAAATGGTTCTCATGGCCACAGGCAGGACAGGGCACCGTGACGGGCACCGCTTTGGAATCCGGTTTGGGTTCGCCCACTTCCGGGCTGTATAAACTGAAGCGGTTGCCCGCGTAATCAATAATCAGGCACTCTTTTTTGTCCGGTGCCAGGCGCAGCCCCCGGCCAGCGATCTGCTGATAAAGGCTGACGGACTCTGTTGGCCGCAGTATGGCGATCAGGTCTACATGGGGGGCATCAAAACCGGTGGTGAGCACTGACACATTCACCAGGAATTTAAGCTGCTGCTGTTTGAACGCGGCAATCAGACGGTCCCGCTCTTTTGCGGGCGTATCGCCAATAATCAGGGCGCTCTCATCGTCTGGCAGGTAACCCATAATCTCACGGGCATGGTCTACCGTAGAGGCAAACACCATGACACCTTTACGGGTAGCGGCTTCTTTTTTTACCTGATTGATGATTTCCCGGGTGGCCCGGGTTTTCCCTTTCAATAGCTGATTCAGTTCCTGTTCGCCATAACGTCCAAAGCTATCCCGGGAGAGTTGGCTGAAGTCGTAGAACACAATGGGGGCATCAACCACCTCGGGTGTCGTGAGATAACCATTATCAACCATGTAAGACAGTGGCAGCTCAAACAGGCACTCTTGGAAAAAGCGAGGCTCTTCAGTTCTGACCGTCCCCTTATTTTCAGCGCTTTGATAATACTGGTACAGCCAGCCCATCCCCAGGCGATAGGGGGTTGCTGTCAGACCGAGAACCTTAAGGTTTGGATTCAGGCGTTTAAAGTGGTCAATGGCCTTGTGGTAACTGGAGGTTTTCTCCATGGATACCCGGTGACACTCATCAATAACCAGCAGGGTAAATGCTTTCTGGTCCGGTGCGTTCTGGAACTGTTCAAGATTCCTGATAACACTTTGCACACTGCCAAATATCACCTGTTCAGAGGCTTCTTTCTGCCCAAGTCCGGCACTGAAGATGGAGGCTTGCAATCCATAGCTTTGGTATTTGCCGTGGTTCTGTTCCACCAATTCTTTCACATGGGCCAGAACCAGAACGCGGCCACGGGCAATGCGGGCCAGCTCGGAGATAACCAGACTCTTGCCAGCACCTGTGGGCAGCACCAGCAGGGCCGGGTCATTGGATTTGCGGAAATGCCGTATCACACTGTGAACGGCATCTTTTTGATAGGGGCGGAGCTGGTAGACCATTTCGGGATTAGCCAAAGCTCTTTTGCAGATATTGGATAATATCGCCGGACTCATACATCCAGATATCGTCTTTGCCCGTTTCCTGAATACGTAAGCAAGGCACCTGAACCTTGCCGCCCATCTGTTGCAGCGCATTACGGGCCTGAGTATCGTTCATGGCATCCAGGGTCTGGATATTCAGGCCCAGTATGTGAATGGCCCTGCGGGTTTTGATACAGAAAGGGCAGGCCGTGAACTGGTAGAGCGTCATATCGGCTGTTTGTGCATCCACCCGGGCCTGCTGCTCCGGTGAACGTGCCATCGCTTTCGGGCGGGTCAGCTTATCCGCTGCCGCAATACCGTAGCCTAATACATTACGAATAATTTTTAATAACATAGGTTTGAGTACCAGTGAAAAGTCCCATTGTATCAGTTAAGCCAAAGCCTTTGACTGATGGCCATGGATTTATACGAAATCAAGTGCCCGATGTATGATGTGCCATGGATAAGAAATGACAATTATATTTTGCATGGTTTCAATGAGTGGTTATCGTGCCTCCGCACTCCGTTCGTCCTGA
The DNA here is from genome assembly GCF_049310205.1 of Endozoicomonas sp. ALC013. Classification (NCBI taxonomy): domain Bacteria; kingdom Pseudomonadati; phylum Pseudomonadota; class Gammaproteobacteria; order Oceanospirillales; family Endozoicomonadaceae; genus Endozoicomonas; species Endozoicomonas sp. ALC013. The sequence goes on from NZ_JBLYNS010000037.1 coordinate 23,498, forward strand.
AGCCTGTCGAAGGACCCATAGGGCTTAAAGGCGGAAACTCCGGACTCTGATAGATCGTGCCAAGCACCCTTCGACTCCGCTCAGTGTGAACGGAGACTGTACACGTCAAACTCATTGAAACCATGAACTAGTTATAAACCTTATCCGGCAACCAGGTTGCCAGTTCTGGCCATATTGCTAACGCACACAATACCATCAGTTGAATGATGATGAAGGGAATCACCCCTTTGTAGATATCGGCTGTCGCCAATTCTGGCGGTGCAACCCCCCGTAAATAGAAAAGGGCAAAACCAAAAGGTGGCGTCAGGAATGAGGTTTGCAGATTGACTGCAATCATAATCCCCAACCAAACCGGATCCAGCCCCATCGCCAGCAGCACAGGGGCAACCATGGGCACGACGACAAAGGTAATCTCGATAAAATCGAGAATAAAGCCCAGCAGAAACATCACCAGCATGACAATCAGTACGGCGGTAAACACCCCGCCGGGCATGGCTTCAAAATAGCTGTGAATCAACTCTTCACCATTGAAGCCACGAAATACCAGGGAAAAAATGGAAGCTCCAATCAGAATCATGAACACCATGCAGGTGACCTGTGTCGTTGAGCGAACCACTTCTCTCAGCGTTTTGATACTGAGTTGTCGGCGCAGAATCGCCAGCAGGATCGCACCAACCGCACCGACACTGGCCGCTTCGGTTGGTGTTGCGGCACCCGCCAGGATCGAGCCCAGCACCGCGACAATTAACACCAGCGGTGGCAACAGGCAGGATAACAGGGAGCGGTTGCTGCCCATGGACGCCAGATCGTCGTCGGTCATTGCCGGTGCAGCATCCGGTTTAACGCGGGCAACCACCACCAGATAGACGACATAACAGAAAACCAGCAGCAAGCCGGGAATGATGGCACCAACAAACAGATCGCCAACCGACACCGTATCCGGTGAGAAGACACCCATCTTTATCTGTGACTGCTGGTAGGCACTGGATAACACATCGCCCAGCAGCACCAGGGCAATGGAGGGGGGAATGATCTGCCCAAGGCTCCCCGTGGCACAGATCGTACCGGTTGCCAGTGCCGGGGAATAGCCCCGACGCAGCATGGTGGGCAGGGATAACAAACCCATAGTGACCACCGTGGCACCGACAATGCCGGTACTGGCGGCCAGCAGCATGCCAACCACAATCACCGAGAGACCAAGGCCGCCCCGGGTTTTGCCAAACAGCCTTGCCATGCTTTCCAGCAGGCTTTCTGCCACTTTGGATTTTTCCAGCATCACGCCCATAAAGACAAACAGTGGCACAGCAATCAGGGTCTGGTTGGTGATAACACCAAACAGTCGGCTGGGCAGGGCGTTCATCAGCGAGAAATCAAATACGCCAAACAGTGATCCGGCTCCGGCAAACAGCAAGGCGGTACCTGCCAGGGAAAACGCCACGGGATAACCAGCCAGCAGCACCAGGCAGACGGTGGCAAACATCAGAAAAGGAATGGCGTCCATCATGATCTGCCCTCCTGGCGGCTTGCACCGGTAAGGATCATCAGAGAACGCATCAGTTCGGCAACGCCCTGAAGCAGAAGGGTAACCACCATCACCAGGAGCAGGCTTTTCAGCAGATAGATAAAAGGCAGCCCTCCGGGATCCTGGGACTGTTCCAGAATGTGCCAGGAACGTGCGATGTAATCCCAGCTCATCGCACCAATAAACAGACAGACCGGTAGCAACAGGAACACGGTGCCCAGACTGTTGACCAGTGCCTGCTTCCGTGGGCTCATGGTTCGATAGAAGACATCCACCCGGACATGGCCATTGTGCTTGAGTGTGTAGGCGCTGGCACCCAGGAAGACCATGGCGTGCAGATACATGGCCGATTCCTGCATGGCGATGGAGCCGATATTGAGCAAGTAGCGCAAAACCACCACGGTACAGACGACGAATACCAGCAGTAATGTCAGCCAGCTGATCAATCTTCCGGTGTGTTCTGTGAATTGGTCGATGGCGGCCACCACCGACCTGGCAAGTTTCCAGGTGGGATTCATACTGTCTTTCCCCCGACAGCCAACGCATTCAATGCTTGGCTGCTTGTTATTATCATTATTTTTCAGTGTTCCATTACCAGACCCTGAAAGGGGCATTTTTGATGCTTGATTAAAAAAGTGCAGTAAACAGAACACGTTAAGCGAGGCCATTATAGGCTTTCCCATGAGGGTTGAGCAATTTCACTATCTCACGACCGCTCATGAGCTTTGTGAAGGTTGATGTTTTCCATGCCGCGAAAGGTGTCCGGTGATGATTACCGGTATTGTGTTGGCAGAGGGGGGAGGGGGCGTCCTTTGGGGGCAGTCTATACTTGGTTGTTTATTGGATGACAGGTCAAGAAATTATGTCGGAATTTGGATTTTTGGGAGAACGTATAGAGTTTTATCTTGGGGCTGAATGGGACGAGGAACCAGTCACAGAAGAAGAAATGAAAACCGAGTTTGAATATATTAATGAACTTGAAGACTGGATAGAAGAAGCAATCAAATATGGCCGCACAAATGGATATGGCTATGATTTTACAGAAACGGAATACATGGTAAGAAAGGATAGATATGAGAAACTTTTCCCTGTAACAAAGAAGGCATGGAGAGACAGAGTTATAAAAGGTAAGGAGGAAGGTGTGGATATACTTGATTTTCCCAAATGGCATGAAAACATGATTAAAAAAGTCCGTCAGCGACAACACAGAGATACAAGAACAAACACAATGATCGCTATAAAAAAAAGGCTCGAAGGCCGGTGATAGGGCGTGGTTTCTGGGCGATGGCTATGTTGCTTATGCGAAATGAGTTTGCATAAGCAGAGTGTTATGTTCACCCGCGCAGGCCGCATTGTGCAACTGGTTCTTTGATACTGTTCTTTAATCTTGTTTGTATCAACTGGTTGATATTGAAATTCGCTCAATTTCGGTGGGGCTATCGACGGGTTGATAGGCTGGCACTCACTGCCCGATTGGGTGATGCTTTACGCAGATTTGCGTATAAGATAAAAAATTTATAAAAAAATCAATATTTTTTGTCTTTTATTGAGGCTCAACTATATTTGCTGCGCATAAGAAAAAACCCGGTCACAGGAGTTGGTCCTCCTACCGGGTTTTCCTCTCAAAATATGAGCTGTTGCTCGCGGAGCAGTATAGCATGGTTTCCTTTGCTTACGGGATTGGTTTGTTAAAAATGATTCGGGTCAAACTTAAAAATAAAGGGATGGAGGCGCTGACACCGACGCAAAGATACTTGCTGGTCGTACTGGTAACGTTTGCCAATACTGAAGGCGAATGCTGGCCAAGCCAGAAACTGTTGGCAGATATGGTCGGCACCAGTCAACCCACCATCAGCGCCGGATTAAAAAAGCTGGAAGAAGAAGGCTTTATAGAAAGTTGTTACCGTACTAACCAGAAAGGGGGCAACATCTCCAAGCTGTATCGAATGTTGTTCGAGCCGTTCGTGTTCAAGCAGATAAAAGAGGATCATTACAACTGCTTCGGCCAGCGAATCGACGATCCGAGAATAACCGATACGTCATGGGCAGAAAACCTGGAGTAAAGCAAACATAACAACAGCACCCAGCGGACGGCGCTAGACGCGCCGCCCCTTACGCAAGAGGTTATGAGCTTTTTCCGAGCCACCTTGATGGAACCGGGCGCAGTGGCCCGAAATATCGCTATGGACTGAATTCAACGTGCATAGTGTCGTCCAGAGACATGCCAGCAGCGACAAGACGCCAGATTTCCACGGTGTACTTGCCACTTAAGGTCACCACCTGCCTGCTATCAGCACTGAAGTCGGCGCACTGAACCGGGTCGGCATGCTTCAGAACAGTCTTCTTCTCCCAGTCGCCTTCGGGATTCCGGCCCAGGATGATTGCAGTGCCATCCGCGCTTGCGGTCACTAAAAGGCTGGCATTGGCGTTGAAGCGTGCGGAGTTGATCGGGCCGTTATGGGTGACAGTGGCTCTTGGTCGCCAATTGCCATGCTCATCGCGACCGTAGATTTCTGCCTCATATTCGGTATTCAAGTTCTCTTCGTAGCAACAGAAAGAGACAATATGACAGCTATCAGCACTGAAACTGGCCTCAATTTTTGGCAATTCCGAGTCATGGACATGTTTAGGGCTAATGGTGGCTTTTTTTATCCAGCTCGCGGCTCCGTCATAACCGTATATGCAGCAGCAGGCACCATAATCCGGCATGGTGACTACCACATGGCTGCTGTCGGGACTGAAAAAAGCTTTTTTCATTTTTTGCTGCAAGAGAATAGATTTCTTTATCCAGTTGCCGTGTTCGTCATAGCTGAGGATGTCCAGGCTACGAAGATCTTCGGTAGCCATCACATGGCAGCTATCGGGGCTGAATTGGGGGGATAGGTCAGGATGATTGTCTTCAAAAATGGGAATATGGTCAGTTTTCCCAGTCCAGTTGTCGATGCCGTCATGACTGAAGATGGTTAGGGTTTTGCTCCTGGTTCCGGGTTTTTGGTTGACGGTAAAGACATGGCGACCATCGGGGCTGGCTGTAGCATGCATGATACTGTAGTCATTGTTATTGAGTCTGATGCTCTCCATCGTGTTGCCATCTTTTTTGTTCAGGCGAAGGATTTTTGCCATCTCCCTGGACCCAAACATCAGTAACGGGTTGCCATTGTGGTTAAACCTGACGCGTTTGGCACTGGGGTCGCCAATGGTTTCTGATGTCCAGCCACCCTCCTCATTCCGACTGAGGATTTTTGCGCTCGGGCCGGGGGTCCAGGGGGACAATGGTCGGGCCAGTACCTGGCTGCCATCGGAGTTGAAGCAGGCCTTCCAGCACATGTCATCGGCCATGTCCGCTGTTAACGTCCAGTGACCCGCGCCGTCCCAGCTGTGGATTTTGATACTGCCATCATCACAGGTAATGACTGCCTGATGACCATCGTAACTCAGGTCAGCTGATATGATCCTGTCTTCATAGACTGTAGTGAGTTGCTCTGTGCAGCTGTGATCGGGGTTGTAGGCAAAGATTTTCGCAGTATGGCCGTCATCCCAGGTCAATACATGACGGCCACGGGCGATGAAGCTGGTCATGAGGGTGGTTGAAGCCGGTTCTTCGGGGTTGCGCCAGGAGTGATAGCTGAAGCCAGCTTGTTCATGCCATTGGCCGTTACCTGTGCAGCCAAGGATTGTTGCGGTATTGCTGCTTCTGAAGATCACTAAATGGTTGCCATGGGTGCTGAAGCTGACGTCATTGACTTCCGGTTTTTCAAAAATGCGCTTTTCCAGCACCGGTTCGAATTGTTGACAGCCAGCCATGAGTTGACCCACCTTGTAAAACAGGGCATGGGGGAAGTATTTCTTTTTTTGTGCTTCACCGGTTTTAAGACCATCGTCTTTTATTTGCTCCGGAAGGAATTGGCTGAGGAGTTCATCAGCTACTGCTGTATTCGTGGTAAATTGTTCCAGCCAGTTCAGCAGGTCATGATCACTGATGCCCCGGGCGATCTCTTTGAACTGGTTTTGCTGGTGTTCTGCCAATGTTGCAAACCACCTTATGGCCAGCACATGTTCCCTGGTGATTACCTGATGAAAAAACTTACACGTTTTTGCGATGGCGATTATATCCCGGGAAGGCAAGCAGCGCAGCAGCGTGCACATGGGAATCTGTGGCAATTTCAGCAATGCACTCTGGTCTTCGTCGGGAACAATCGAGATACCGCTGCTGCTCCACACACAGCGGGACGCCTCAGGTGTTACTCCGGCACATTCCGGACTGCTGCCATAACGGCCGTTGTTGTTCTCGGTAATGGAAAGTGCCATGGTGAGTTGCCCTCGTCTGGTGATTGCCGGTCCGTTACCTTGGATGGAAAAGTTGGTCAAAAGTTCAAAAATTCAAGGTATTTGGAATGATCGTTTAGACAAGATCTGTCTGCTATCGTCACTGAAGAAGGCGGGATGGAGTTTCGGCTGGATTGTCCAGAACCATGCCAGCAGCAAAAAGGCACCAGATTTTCACATTGTTCGAGCCAGTTACGATCGCCACCTGTCTGCTATCGACACTGAAGAAGGCAGAATTGATCGGGTAGCCATGTCTCAGAATGACCTTATTCACCCAGCTGCCGTTGGCACAGCGGCCAGAGACTACTGCAGTACCATCCTGGCTTGCGGTTACCAGATGGGTGCTATCGGCGTTGAAACGTGCGGAATAGATCGGGCCGGCATGTCTTATAAGAGCTTTTGGCAGCCACTTGCCGTGCCCATCGTAACTGTAGATTTTTACCTTGAATTTGCCAGGAATGTTGTCGTTCCAAAGGCAAACCGGGTGCCAACAGAAAGTGGCAATATGTCTGCTATCAGGGCTGAAGCTGGCGTTATTGTCTGGCCCTTGAAAGTCATGGGGAATGGTGCCGCTTTCTGTCCAGCCTCTGGCTTCATCATAACTGTATATTCTGGTAGTGAGATAATCAGTGCTAATGATCGCCGCATGTCTGCTATCGGGACTGAAGAAGCCTCTTTTTCTCTCTTCCAGACAGGAAATAGAGGTTGGTATCCAGTTGCCGCGTTTGTCACAACTGAGGATTTCAAGGTTAGATGTATTTTTGCTAACCATCACATGACGGCTATCGGGGCTGAATTTGGGCCAATACCGGGCACCATTGTGGATAATAATCGGGATATTGCCGGTTTTCTCTGTCCAGTCGCTGTTGCTGTCACGACTGAGGATTTTCATGGTTATGCTGTCAGTTTCACCGTCTTTCCGGTTGAAGGTAATGACATGGCGACCATCGGGGCTGGCGATAACCCGTATGACCGAGCCTCCGTTGTCAGTGAGGGGTGCACTCTCCAGCCAGCCGCCATCTTTGTTCAGGCTGAGGATTTTTGCGATCTTTGCGTTGATCCCCTCATAATCACTGTACATCAGCACATGGCTGCCATCGGGACTGAAGGTGACTGATTCGGCATAGAAGTCACTGGTGGCCTCTAATGTCCAGCCACCCTCCTCGTTCCGCCTGTGGATTTTTGTGCACGAGTTTGAGTGGGTCAGTACCCGGCTGCCATCCGGGCTGAAGCGAGCCTTCAAGGGCCGCCTGAAATCGGTAATATCCGCTGCCAGCGTCCAGTGACCAGTGTCGTTCCAGCTGTGAATTCTGGCGCTGCCATCATCACAGATAATGACGGCATGATGACCATCGTAACTTAAATCAGCTGAGCAGATCCTGCCTCCATGGCAAATGTTGAGTTGCTCAGTACAGCTCTTGTCGGCGTTATATGCGAAGATTTTTGCGGTATGTTTTCTACAGGCGAGCACATGACGGCTGTTGCTCTCAAAGTTGTAGAGAGGACGATGTGTTTTGCGCTCGTAATCGAAGCTAAATCTGGCTTGTTTATGCCATGAGCTGTTCGCTGTGTAGCCAAAAATTAGCCCGGTACGGAAGTTTTTCAAGATCACTAACTGGTCGCCATGGGTGTTCAAGCTGAGGGTATTACCATCAACACCAAGAATTTTCGTTGCCAGAACCGGTTCGAATTGTCGACAGTCAGCCATCAGTTTGCTCACCGTGTAAAACAGGACCTGGGGGAAGTATTTCCTTCTTTGTGCTTTACATGTTTTAAGACCATCGTTTGTTGTCTGCTCTTCAGGGCATTGGCTGTAAAGTTTACCGACTACCGCTGTATCGGTGGTAAATTGCCTCAGCCAGTGCTGCAGGTCACGATCACTGATGGCACGGGCAATCTCCTTGAACTGGTTCTGCTGGTGTGTTGCCAATTTTGCAAACCACGATCTGGCCAGCAGATGTTCATCGGTGATTACCTGGTTTAAATACGTACACGTTTTTGCGGTGGCGAGTATCTCCCGGAAAGATAAATAGCCCAACAACCTGAGCAAGGGAGGCTCAGGCAAATGCAGTAATGAACATTGGTCCTGGCAGGGCACAACCGACATACCGTTGCTGTTCCACACATAACGGGATATCTCAGGTGTTACTCCGGCGCAGTCCGGGTTATCGCCATAATTGCCGCTGGTGTTCACGGTAACGGGAGGTTCCATTGTGAATTGTGATCTTCAGGTGGTTGCAAGTCAGGCATCTTGGATAGCATTGTCGGGCAAAAGTTCACAGCAATCGGAATGATCGTCTAGAGCTCAAGCTGGAAGCTTTGTCTGCAAAAACGACACAGGAAGCGCAGTATGTCTGAAGGTACTTTCCCGTTTTTCACAACTCCATCTATGGTACCAGCGAAGCCCTGATAGGGTTTCCCATGAGGGTTGGGCAATTTCACTATCTCTCACAACCGCTCATGATCTTTCTTGATGGAACCGGGCGCAGATTCCGGCCCGAAATATCGCTATGGACTGAATTCGGTTTGCATAGTTTCGTTCAAAGACCTGCCCGCATTGACAAGACGCCAGATATTCACAATGTGTTTGCCACTTACGGTGACCACATGCCTGCTATCAACACTGAAGATGGCAGATCGGACCGCAAAGCTATGCTTCAGAATGGACTTATTCACCCAGCTGCCGTCGGCATACCGGCCCAGGATTACTGCAGTACCATCCGCGCTTGCGGTTACTATATGGCTACCATCGGCGTTGAAGCGTGCTGAACGGATCGGGCCAGTATGGGTGATAATGGCTCTTTCTCGCCAATTACCGTTCCCAGTACGACCATAGATTTTTGCGTGATATTTGGCACTGCCATGGGCTCGGCAACAACAGCCACAACAGAAAGTGACAATATGACGCCCATCAGCACTGAAGCTGGCGTCAATTTGTGGCCTGTTGTGGTCATGGAGAATGATGTTTTTTTCAATCCAGCCTCTGGCTGCGTTAAAGCCGTATATGCTGGCGGAGCGATGACCTGGGACGATTACCACCGCATGGCTGCTGTCGGGACTGAAGAAGGCTCTTTTAATTTTTCCCCTCAAGGGAATAGAGTTCTGCATCCAGTTGCCGTGTTTGTCACAGCTGAGGATTTCAAGGTTAGAAAGATCTTTGGCTGCCATCACATGGCAGCCATCGGGGCTGAACTTGGGGGGCAGGTCAGGGTCAAGGGGGTTAATAATGGGGATATTGCCGGTTTTCTCTGTCCAGTTGCGGTTGCTGTCACGACTGAAGATTTTTAGGGTTATGCTGTCAGTTTTAGCGTTTTGGTGGTTAACGGTAATGACATGGCAACCATCGGGGCTGATTGTAGCCCGTATGATCCAGTTTTTGTTGTTACCGAGGGTAGAGCTATCGAGCCTGCAGCCATTTTTGTTCAGGCTGAGGATTTTTGCCATCCCCCTGACACCGAACATCAGAACCTGGTTACCATCTGGGCTGAAGGTGACAGATTTGGCATCGAAGTTACTAGTGGCCTCCAATGTCCAGCCACCTTCCCCGTTCCGCCTGTGGATTTTTGTGCATGAGTCTGAGTGGGTCAGTACCCGACTGCCATCGGGACTGAAGCAAGCCTTCAAGCCCCGCCCGCCATCAGCGATGTCCGCAGCTAACGTCCAGCGACCAGCGACGTTCCAGCTGTGGATTTTGGCACTGCCATCATAACAGGCAATAACTACCTGATGACCATCGTCACTTAAGTCAGCTGATATGATCCTGTCTTTATGGACAATGGAGAGTTGTTCTGTGCAGCTGTTATCGGCGTTATAGCCGAAGATTTTTGCGACATGGTATCCATCCCAGGCCAAGACATGATGGCCGCTGGTCATGAAGCTGGTCTCGACGGTGGGGGAAGGAGGGTTGACCCAGGAATGATAGCTGAAACCCGCTTGTTCATTCCATTGGCAGTACGCTGTGAAGCCAAATATTGTCCAGGTATGATTGTTTCTGAAGATCACTAAATGGTCGCCATGGGTGCTAAAGCTGACGGTATTGACATCAGGGTTATTAAGAATGCTCTTTGTCAGAATCGGTTTGAATTGTCGACAGTTAGCCATCAGTTGACCCACCGTGTAAAACAGGACCTGGGGGAAGTATTTCCTTTTTTGTGCTTCACAGGTTTTAAGATCGTCGTCTGTTGTTTGCTTTCCAGGGCATTGGCTACAAAGCTTATCGGCTATCGTTGTATCCATGGTAAATTGTCCCAGCCAGTACTGCAGGTCAGGATCACTGATGTCCCGGGCAATCTCTTTGAACTGGTTTTGCTGGTGTGCTGCCAATGTTGCAAACCACCTTCTGGCCAGCAGATTTGCATTGGTGATTACCTGGTTTAAATACGTACACGTTTTTGCGGTGGCGAGTATCTCCCGGAAAGATAAGTAGCCCAGCAGCTTGAGTATGGGAAGCTGTGGCAAGTTCAGTAATGAACATTGGTCTTTGGGCACAACCGACATACCGTTGCTGCTCCCCGCACTCCCCACACAATGGGGGGCCTCAGGTGTTACTCCCACGCAGTCCTGGCTGCTGCCATAACTGCCGCTGGTGTTCACGGTAACGGGAGGTTTCATTGTTAATTGTCATTGTCAGGTGACTGCCAATCAGATGTCTTGGATGGGGTTGCCGGGTAAAAGTTCAAGGCATTCGAATAAACCTGATTAATCTTCCCGTGGGTTCTGTGAATGGGTCGATAGAACGACCTGACATGTTTCTCAATTCTGACTGTTTGCTTCCGGCTTTTGGTTGCCAGCATGCAGAACAACACCCTGGCCAGTTGCAGCCTGTGGAGTTCCGGGCGGATTGTCCAGAACCATGCCAGCAGCGACAAGACGCCAGATTTTTACGTTTTGCGAGGCACTTACGGTCACCACCTGTCTGCTATCGACACTGAAGAAGGCAGAATTGACCCGGTAGTTATGTTCCAGAATGACCTTAGTCACCCAGCTGCCGTCGGCACAGCGACCAAGGATTACTGCAGTACCATCCTCGCTTGCGGTTACCAGATGGGTACCATCGGCGTTGAAGCGTGCGGTATAGATCGGGCCGTTATGGCTGATAACGGCCTTTGGCAGCCACTTGCCGTTCCCATCGTGACCGTAGATTTTTGCCTGAAATTCGTTACTGGCGTTGCCTGGGGGCCAACAGTAAGCTGCGTGCCAACAGAAAGTGACAATATGGCTGCTATCAGCACTGAAGCTGGCGTCAATGTATGGCCCCTCACGGTTATGGGGAATGATGCCGCTTTTTATCCAGCCTCTGGCGGCGTTATAACTGTATATACTGGCGATGCTATAACCAGCGCCGATGATCGCCGCATGGTTGCTATTGGGACTGAAGACGGCTCTTTTGCCTTTTCTAAATAAGGGAATAGGGCTCTGCATCCAGTTGCCGCGTTTGTCACAGCTGAGGATTTCAAGGTTAGAATCACTCTTGCTAATCATTACATGACAGCCATCGGGGCTGAATTTGGGCCATAGTCGGGTATCATTGGGGAGAATAATTGGGATATTGTCAGTTGTCTCTGTCCAGTCGCTGTTGCTGTCACGACTGAGGATTTTCATGGTTATGCTGTTAGTTTCACGGTCTTTCTGGTTGATGGTAATGACATGGCGACCATCGGGGCTGGCGATAACCCGTATGACCGAGCCTTCCTTGTGAGTGAGGGGTGCACTCTCCAGCCAGCCGCCATCTTTGTTCAGGCTGAGGATTTTTGCGATCTTTGCGTTGATCCCCCGATAACAACTGTACATCAACACATGGCTGCCATCGGGACTGAAGGTGACTGATCGGGCATAGAAGTCACTGGTGACCTCTAATGTCCAGCCACCCTCCTCGTTCCGTCTGTGGATTTTTGTGCACGAGTTTGAGTGGGTCAGTACCCGGCTGCCATCCGGGCTGAAGCGAGCCTTCAAGTGCCGCCTGAAATCGGTAATATCCGCTGCCAGCGTCCAGTGACCAGTGTCGTTCCAGCTGTGGATTCTGGCGCTGCCATCATCACAGATAATGACTGCATGATGACCATCGTAACTTAAATCAGCTGAGCTGATCCTGCCTCCATGGAAAATGTCGAGCTGCTCCGTACAGCTCTTGTCGGCGTTATATGCGAAGATTTTTGCGGTACGTCCTCTACAGGCCAGCACATGATGGCCGTGGGTCTCAAAGTTGGCGAGAGGAAGACCTGTGCAGAGCTCGTCATCGAAGCTAAAACTGGCTTGTTTATGCCATGGGCGGTTCGCTGTGTAGCCAAAGATTGTCCCTCTATGATGGTTTCCCAAGATCATTAAATGGTCGCCATGGGTGTTCAGGCTGATAGTAGCGTCAGGAGCATCATTAATTTTCTTTGCCAGAACCGGTTTGAATTGTCGACAGTCAGCCATCAGTTTACTCACCGTGTAAAACAGTACCTGGGGGAAGTATTTCCTTTTTTGTGTTTCACCGGTTTTACGACCTTCGTCTGTTGTTTGTTCTGCAAGGTATTGGCCGCAAAGTTTACCGACTACCGTTGTATCCGTGGTAAATTGCCCCAGCCAGTGCTGCAGGTCACGATCACTGATGTCACGGGCAATCTCTTTGAACTGGTTCTGTTGGTGCGTTGCCAATTTTGCAAACCACGATCTGGCCAGCAGATGTTCATCGGTGATTATCTGGTTTAAATAAGTACACGTTTTTGCGGTGGCGAGTATCTCCCGGAAAGATAAATAGCCCAACAGCCTGAGCATGGGAGGCTCAGGCAAATACAGTAATGAACATTGGTCTTGGCAGGGCACAACCGACATACCGTTGCTGTTCCACACATAACGGGATACCTCAGGTGTTACTCCGGCGCAGTCCGGGTCATCGCCATAATTGCCGCTGGTGTTTACAGTAACGGGAGGTTCCATTGTGAATTGTGATCTTCAGATGGTTGCCATTCAGATATCTTGGATGGGGTTGCCGGGCAAAAGTTCACAGCAATCGGAATGTTCGTCTGGGAGGCTGACCGAAAACCGCTTTGGCAGT